>JAPUJX010000039.1 GCA_027295975.1 Gammaproteobacteria bacterium | reverse complement strand
GCTTGATTAACCGGCCAAACTGCTGGTCTATCTCAGTGATGCCTGCATAGTAGCAGGCTGCCGCCTCTTTATGCTGTTGATCGGTCATGCCATGCCATGTGCGAGCTGCTTTCCTATAAATCGCGGGACGATTGGCCATATCGTCGTGTACATTAGGTGGGAGGTCAATGTCGTCCACATTGTATTGCGAGAAGGCTTCCTCTCCGCAGATGAACGGGTCGTGTGGCTCGATGACGCTCACAAAGCAACACCAAGGCTCGGAACCATCGATGACCTCATCCAAGAAATCGAGAGCGAGTCTGGTGCGAATGCCCACAGGGCGCTGCTCGGGCGGAACGTTGGTGACTCCGTAGAACCGCTCTCTCCTGTAGCCGGGCGGGTTCTCCAAATGCATTTCGAGAGAGAAGTCGCTGGAGGCAACAGTCTCTCTAACCTTCGATTCGGCCTCTCGCAGCAACTCGCTGCCTTCGGAGCCGTTCACGTTCCAACCGAAACGCTCCAAATCGAAAGTGCGCTCAACGTGCCACTTGCCAAAGTAGCTGGTGCGATAGCCAGCGGAGGCCAGTCGCTGCGCCCAGTGTGGGTGATCGACGCGCAACACGCTCTGATCGTCATCGACTACGTGGGTGACCGTGAGCACGCCGTGATTGTGCGGAAGCAGACCCGTCATAAGGCTTGCTCTTGCAGGCGAGCATACCGCGTTTGGCGTGTAGGCTCTGGTAAATCGAATCCCCTTCGAGGCGAGACGATCAAGGTTAGGTGTCTTGCAAGGGTGATCGGGATCAAGCACCCGGCCCTGCATCTGATCGGTCATGAGAAACAGAATGTTTGGTTTGGATGTCATATCGAGTCCTATGTGTATTGGGGAATTTTTGATCGCGCCAACAGGATTGCACCTGAACATTTGCGGACGGAATTTTTCGCCGCGATATACACGCTCTCCTGAGGTAGCATCGACAATATGGCCGCCTGCTAATGATGTCAAGCTGAATAGGAGGCTGTCTGTAGGTATCGCAAAGAGAGCGTAGGGGCGGGCTTGAAACCCGCATGAAAAAGGGAGCGTCAGGATTGATGTATTAGGTTAAGAGGAGGTTCTAATATTCCCAATCCCAGCTGTGGCCCATTGGCCCAGACGCGAGCGCGACCGACACAGGCAGCATCGACAAGCTCATAATGCCTAGCAGAATGAGCAGTGCAATCGGGATGGTGAGCGAAACTGCTAGTGCCGATATCGTCCCTATTTTCGAGAGAACGTCTCCGGCTGCTCCGCTCTTGTTTGCGCCGCGCGTTCCCCAAGTGATGCGTCGGGCGGTGAGCGTTCCGTACATGCGCAATGGCATTAGCACGAATAGGCCCAAAAGCGCGTACACCGGCATCAGCAAGATGTCGGTGATGAACGTCCGTCTCTGGTAGCGAGGTAGCGCCCTTAGAGCCTTGGTAAGCGATACTCCGATGAGAAACGCGCCGATTCCGGCTACGCTACCCGACAACATCGACACCACTGGTGAGTCGGAATAGGTTTCCATCCACTGGATGCCGCCACCGAAATCCCATAGCCCCAGAGATCGCCCCGAAGCGATTATCACGAGCAAGGCAAAAAAGGGCGTTTTGACCATATTGGTGATCGTGTGAACGGTGTAGGGCATACCGATGCGAAACGCGATTCCTCGGCTGAGCACGTACCACGAACGTCTCACCGAGTTGCGCGTCCAGCGTAACTGCTGCGTAATCAGTTCGTGCATCGTCAGTGGCGTGTACGTGTGCATGACGGCGTTTTCCTGGTAGGCTGTTTTCCAGCCGTCTTCGAGGAGCAGCGTTGTGATCCATCCGTCGTCGCCAGACACAGGTGTCACGCTCATGAATCGCTGGTTGAGGTAGCGGTCGATTACGCTGGCCCAGTACTCACGGCGCACCGCGAAGCATTCGCCATCGAGTACCTGCACCTGCCTGCGTGACCCGAGCGCCCGATACGTTAGCTTGGCGCGCATCTCGGTGATCCAAAAGAAAGTGAGCGACGCAAGACTGTTGGACTGTATGATGGCGCGCGTGTATCCGCACACGCCGCCGACTTCGGGGTCGGTGAATGCCGCCGTGAGGTTGCGCATCGTGTCGGGTTCCATGCGCGCATCGGAGGCCGTGACCATGATCACGTCGCCGCGCGCGGCCTGAACGGCGCGAGCTACTGCAATTCGTTTCCCCGGTGGCGCGATGATCGTTCGTACCTTGCTGCCGAACCATTCGTGAATTTTGTCTTGTACGTGAGCCTCGCGCTCGTCGACGATGACAATTATCTCGAACGGTTCGTGTTTAAGAGCCTGAACGATTGAGTCCTTCAGGTGCTGTTCTTCCTCGTGGAAGGTGGGAATGAGGACGCTGACCGTGCCTTCAAACGTGCCCTCGATGGGCTTATACGATGAAGAAAGCCACAGCTTGTACCCCCACACGCCCCACAACGCGAACGTGAATATAAGAAACAGGTGCACCTGAAGGTCGGACACCATCAGGTCGGCGATTTTCGCCAGCCCGATTAGCATGTTCTATTTGGCAGGTTCAGCCAGTGCCGGACTGGGTTCTCTGTACGGCCCTGCTATTGTTGCCTGCGCAACCTCCCCGTCGTCTGCCATTGCTTCCATCCGATCGTTAACTTCGATCACTGCCGATAGCAGAGGCATGTCGACTCCGAGGCGTTGCGCAAAGCTGAGCAGCCCCGATGTGTCTTTGGGTAGACATGTTCCGCCGTACGGTCGACCGCCCAGGGTTCCGTAGGTCTGGTTCCAGTAGCCTTCCGCCGTGTTGCGAGCGATTGCCAAAACGCGATTGCCGTTTAGTCCAAGCTTTGCCGCGAGGTTCCAGATCTCGTTAGAGAATGAGATCTTCGTCGCGTTGAAGCAGTTTGACGCGTACTTGATCATCTCAGCCGTCTCGATGTCGGTGAACATGACCCCGCATTCGATCTTTTCGTACAGCTTCATAATGGCCTCGCGGGACCGATTGTCTTCCACACCAGCTACGATGGCCCACGGATTCATAAAGTCCTCATCTGCCGATACCGCGCGTAGAAACTCGGGATGGAAGCAGATAGAGTACGTGCTTCCGGGATCGCTCCCGACTGTTTCGGCAATGCGCGGAAGTATGCGGCTTCTCGTCGTTCCGGGCGGTACCGTGGAACGAACGACTATGGTAACGTGATCGTCGGCGTTTGTGCCAACCACGTTGTTTGCGCAAAACTGTGCGGCTTTGTCGATGTAAGACAGGTTAACCTGTCCGTCGGGCATCTCGGGCGTTGGTACGCTGAGGATTGCCACTCTGGGCGCAAAGTTCTGCTTCGAATACTCGGTAGGCAGGCAGGCGTCGAAACCTTCGCTGGCCAGCGATACGACAACTCCTGGGCTTGTGTCTACAAACCGGACGCGGTGGCCGAGTTTCGACAACCCTCTGCCCGTTGCAGAACCAACAACTCCTGCTCCAACAACCAGTACATCCATCTCTCCACCCCTCTCACAGGTGATGCTTTGTTCCGATATATGTATTAATGATAGGCCCCAGAGTCGGAAAATAGGTCTGTAAGAGGTCGGAGTACCGTGACAGTTTGTGAATATCAATCGAATTTTTGGGGAATTCAACCCAAAGAAACGCAGGTGTTAACAAAACTAATCGCGCAACTCGCCAGTCTGAAACAAAGTCAGGTTACTCAAGCTGGCAAGGCTCTAAGGCCCGAAATGCCGTCGATGAGTTCTATTGGAAAGGTCG
>JAPUJX010000389.1 GCA_027295975.1 Gammaproteobacteria bacterium | reverse complement strand
GACCCATTTAAAAAGTTAACCTGACCCCCTATTTTTTACTCCAATGACGCCAAGTCACCTTTGGACTCGAGCCACGATCTTCTGTCCTGGGAGCGTTTTTTCGCCAACAACAGATCCATGATCTCGTCGGTCTTCTTCGGGGATTCCAGAGTCAGTTGCACGAGTCTGCGGGTATCCGGATCCATGGTCGTCTCGCGCAGTTGCATGGGGTTCATCTCACCGAGGCCCTTGAATCGTTGCACTACCACGTTACCGCGTATCTTTTCGGCGACAATTCGATCGAGCACTCCTTGTTTCTCGGATTCGTCGAGGGCATAGAACACCTCCTTGGCCACATCGATGCGATACAGCGGCGGCATGGCGACGTAAACGTGACCCGCTTCGACCAGCGGTCGGAAGTGCTTGAGAAAAAGCGCACACAGGAGAGTGGCGATGTGTGCTCCGTCGGAGTCCGCGTCGGCCAGGATGCAGATTTTGGCGTATCGCAAACCACTCAGGTCGTCGGATGCGGGATCGACACCTATGGCAACGGAAATATCGTGCACCTCCTGGGAGCCGAGTACCTGGCTCGCATCCACCTCCCAGGTATTGAGAATTTTTCCTCTGAGGGGCATCACCGCCTGGAATTCCCGACTGCGGGCCTGCTTCGCCGAGCCACCGGCGGAATCACCCTCCACCAGGAACAACTCGGCCCGATCGGCATCGGTGCCGGAACAGTCGGCGAGCTTACCCGGTAACGCCGGCCCCGAGGTTATCTTCTTGCGGGCGACTTTTTTGCTCGCCTGCACCCGTCGTTGTGCATTCGAGATGGCAAGCTCGGCAAGACGGTCCCCATCATGTGGGTGCTCATTCAGCCACAAGCTGAACGCGTCCTTGGATACCCCGCCGATAAACACGGCCGACTGACGCGAAGACAATCGTTCCTTGGTCTGACCGGAAAACTGCGGATCCGCAAGTTTTGCGGAAAGCACATACGCACACTGGTCCCAGAGATCGTCGCCAGTCAGCTTGATGCCCCGCGGCAGGAGATCCCGGAACTCGCAGAACTCCTTCAGTGCTTCCAGCATGCCGCTGCGCAGCCCGTTCACATGGGTACCCCCTTGCGGGGTCGGGATGAGATTGACGTAAGATTCGGTGACCGTCTCTGTGCCATCGACAATCCATTTCACGGCCCAGTCCACCGCTTCCCGATTGCCTTCGGTGCTGTGCATGAACGGCTCCGCTGGAATGGTGTCGGCACCCGCCAGCACCGTTGCGAGATAACTCTTGAGGCCATCCTCGTAATACCAGCTCGCGTCATCGTCCTTGTTTGCCTCGACGCAGATACTCACTCGTAATCCAGGGCAAAGCACTGCTTTGGCACGCAGCAGGTGTTTCAACCGCGGCAGTGAGAACGTGTTCGAATCGAAGTAGCTCGCCTCCGGGAGAAAACGAATACGGGTCCCCGTATTACGTTTGCCAACGGTGCCGGTCGCTTTGAGGGACGCCGTGGGTTTCCCCTGCCGGTATTTCTGCGAGAAGATCCTGCCTTCGCGCTTCACCTCCACCTCGAGGGTTTTCGATAGCGCGTTGACCACCGAGACGCCCACTCCGTGCAGGCCACCGGAGAAGTTATAGTGCTCATTATCGAATTTGGCGCCGGAATGCAGGCGGGTGAGGATCAGCTCGACCCCGGAGATCTTGTGTTTGGGATGGATGTCGACAGGCATGCCACGGCCGTCATCGATCACCTCCACCGAGCCATCCTTGAAGACCGTCACTTCGATTTCGGTGGCAAAACCGGCCAATGCCTCATCGACGCTGTTATCCACCACCTCCTGCACGAGATGGTTCGGTCGCGTGGTGTCGGTGTACATGCCCGGCCTGCGGCGCACCGGCTCGAGGCCGGAAAGCACCTGCAGGGATTCAGCCGAGTACTTCTTTTCTGCCATGGGCGCTCTTCAGCTAGTGCTCCAACAACCTGTCATCAGCATGGGTTCCTGTCCAGAAATTCTCGAGTGGGTTCTCTCAGGACAGATCTATGTGAAGAGGATAACCCTCTACCCGACATACTTCGGTGCGAATATTGCCATCTTCCTCCAGATGCAGCCAACGATATCCCGGCATCGTTTTGTCGATGGTAAATCTCTCACTATGCGGGGCAAACTGAAAACAAGTCGACGGAGTACCCATCAGGGTTATTTGTTCGTATGAGGTATCAACCATCTGGTGCGCGTGACCGAACACCATGCCTTTGACACATGGGTGCCCGGATAACCACCCCAGCAGGTCAGCTCCTTCCTGGAGGCGGTGTTTGTCGATCCAGGGGCAGCTCAGTTCGATGGGCGGGTGATGGCAGGCAATGAGCAGATGGGTGTTGCCGGCTCCGGCGCAGGCTTCACGCAGCAATTCTTCATCCGCCGGGTGTAAACGGGCTGCGACGTCATCGTCCACATGGGTGTCCATACCGATGAGCTGCCAGCCTCCGAGGTCCAGCAGGGCAGGCTCCGAAAGGATGCTCCGCATCGGCGCCCAGAGGTCGTGGTTGCCCGGTATGTTCAACATCGGACCCGTGAAATATTCGCCAACGAGGGCGGTAAACCGTGCGTAGGTTTCCGCATCCGGATGCTGAGCGATATCCCCGGTCACCAGGAGGGCGTCCGGAGTAACTTCGGACAGGGCCTGAGACAACACAGCCCTCAAGCTGTCTTCGGTATCCACCCCAAGCAGGCGCTTACCCCTCTCGGACAGCAGATGACAATCGGTAATCTGGAGGACCGTTTTTGCACCGGACGAGCCGCCCGCGGTGCTGCTCGAAGTGAGGTTGAGGGAGTTGTTCACGGAATACCAGTTGCTACTTCTGTTACGCCTTAACGCACCCGGACCCGTTACCTGCGAGATGCGCCTGGTAGCGGAACGTCACCCTCGGTCAGCTCACCAGCACGGGTTCTTCGACCGCTATGCCGTGTTGCAGACACAGCGCCAGGAACTCGCCCAGAAAACGATTTACCTGAACCTTTTCATCGGGTTGGCGCATGTATCGATTCGGGTAGTCGTACACGGCCCGGAAATGCCGCGCGCACTGGTATTCGACCACCTCGGCGCTTCGGGCATCATGGTACATCCGCACGGTGAGGCTCGGCTTTTTACTCCAGGGTGCCTGGGGTAACTGGGTGAGCCGGATATGGGTGGTATACGGGCTGCGTTCCAGGACCTGAATGCGCACTTCGGACGGGTGCTGTCCCACGAGCACGCCAAAAACACTCACATCTTCCTCCCGCAGCAACGGGAACAGCTTCATCAACCGTAAATAGTTGGCGTCACACTCTGCCATGTGTGCCGGGAGATCGATGCTGTAACGTTTTCTGGCCACTGCTCGTTAGTCGAAATTTCGTTTCCAGGAAAAGCAAATATAACAGGCTTTATCGGATCGTCACGGTTGCGTTTCAAAAAAAAATTCATGCGTACCTGCGAACGTCTGGGATGGTGATGACCCGGGTCGGAAAAATTGCAGAAGTCTCCTCGCCTGTTCACAAACCATTTCACAAACCCTTTCACAAACCATTTCACAAACCATTTCAACACTTGTGCCGACTTTCGCTTGAAGGCTTTGTTAAACTAGCGCGCTTTACCGCCGTAAACATCGTCACCGCAAGGGTTCGCAAGAAATTGAAAAATATCAGCCTGTTCATCACCGTACTTCTTCTGCTCACCTCCACTGGAACCACGTGGGCAACCAACATCTCCGACGCTTATCAGGACGCCATAAACCACGACCCGGTACTTGGTGCGGCCGAGGCCGGTCTGAACGCCACCCGGCAGATCGTCCCCCAATCCCGCTCCGCGCTGCTGCCTAACGTGGTTGCGGCGGGCAACACGGCCTGGAACGAGCGCAATTTCCTGCTACCCAAGGGGGTGCCGGATCAAAACAACAACACCCACTCCTGGCAGGTACAGCTGCGCCAGCCGGTGTTCGACCTGGAAGCCTGGTTCAACTATCGCAGCGCTAAATCCAGCGTCGAAGGCGCCGAGTGGAGCTTCGCCGCAACGGAGCAGGATCTGATCGTCCGCATCGTGGTGGCCTATCTGAACGTTCTGCGCGCCGAGGATCTCCTCGAATCCACCGAAAGTGCCGAAGCCGCCGTGAAGCGCCAGCTGGAACAAGTGCAGCAACGGTTCGACGTGGGACTCGTCGCCATCACGGACGTGCTTGAAGCCCGGGCGGTTTTCGACAGCACGGTGGTGGTGCGGGTACAAGCCGCCGGTGATCATGACATCTTCTTCGAGACCCTGCGAACTTTGACCGGTGAACCCTACGGCAGCATAGATCGAGTTTTGGAATCGCTCCCCATCGTCAACCCGTCGCCCGGCAGCGACGACGAGTGGGTGAACACCGCCCTTGCGACCAACTTGACCATTCTCGCCGCTACATCTCAGCTCCAGGCCGCCCAGAATACCTTACGGGCACGTCGCTCCGGTTACCTGCCTACCATCGACGCCACGGTGAATTACGGCCATTCGGTCTCCGGCGGTTCATCCTTTGGCGGCACGTCGTTTGGCGCCAGCAAAACCGATTCGGATTCCTATGCGCTCTCCTTGACGTTACCCATCTACCAGGGCGGCTTGACCTCATCCCGGGCCAAAGAAGCCCGCGCCCTCGCAGACCAGTCACGGCAACAGCTTGTGGACCGACAACTGACCGTGAGCCGCGATACCCGCAATCTGTTCCGCGCCGTACAAACCGACGTGGTTCGGGTTCGTGCACGGTTGAAAGCGATCGCGTCCAGCGCATCGGCTCTCGATGCAACGGAGACGGGTTACGAGGTCGGCACACGTAACATCGTGGATGTGCTCCAAGCGCAGCAGCGCCTGTATTCCTCACAGTTCGATTATGCAGACTCACGTTACAACTACAT
>JAPUJX010000388.1 GCA_027295975.1 Gammaproteobacteria bacterium | reverse complement strand
CATGGGCACCTGGTCATCAACCAACCGTGATCGTGGGGTTGCCATGAGTTGAGTCTGTCCATATCCAGCGGGCGGCAAGACCCCTTGGCGACATTGAGTGTGCGATTATCGCGACACGGCTTGCCGGCATAGGCTTACAGGGTGTACGCCTAGGAGAGTATGTGGCGGATTCGAAAAAAAGGAGAGTATGTGGCGGATTCGAAAAAATTGCGGTTCCGCTTCCAGAACCCGGAACGGGAAAATCTAATAGGAGGCTAAAGCTAGAACCTGCCGGAGATTTTCCAATTGTTCGGCTTTTACCGCGACCTCCACCTTGAGGTTCTGGATTTCCGTTTCGAGCTTGCCTTGTTCCTGCGAAAGTGACTTGGTTTCCTCCAGCAGATGGCGGCGCTCGAGTGCTGTAGTTGCGCCGTCGACCAGGTGTACTTCGGCCTCCGCACTCTGGGCCTTGACCTGTTTGAGCCGGTATTCCTTTTGAGAAATAGAACGTTGCAGTGAGGAAATTTCCGATCGAGCCAAATAGAGTTGCTGACCTTCCTTATAGGCTGCGTAAAAAGCATCTTTCATGTGTGTCGGGCAGACGTTGGTAAACTGCGCTCCACTCTCTCCGGCGCTGAATCCATTTTGGGGTTGGCAGTACTGGGCAACACCCTGGTCCCAACCAGCAAGGTAGGCTTGCCGATCGGGAACGATGCCGTGTTTGACACAGGCATTCTGATGTTTGAGCAGTTGTGAACTCTGCATGCCGCTCAGGCCATCACGATAGCCAACCGTTTGCCAATCACTGGCGATGCACTGACTTTCGCTCAATGTCGCACACCCGCTCAGAGCGAGAGAGCCGGTGATCAACACCATGACGATCAGGTTTTTCATAACCGATCTCTGTTTTTGATACCAGACGAAACGATAGAGCAAATTCGCCAACCTGATTGGCATTGGGTTCACAGTTTGATCCATCTGCGGGGAGAAATTGGTGAACTCGGGAAGCTAGGTACCTTTGGACGCTAGTGGGTCCGGACGCCGTTATCTGGCCATATCCTGTTCTGCTAGCCAGATACAGTCCGAGCAGCCATTTTTGGCCAGGTTCAATTCGGCCGCCTGCCGATCGTCTTCGAGTTGGTATTGTGGATCCGGAGAGCGTTCGACTCGATCGTCGGCATGTTGCCCTTTCTCGGAGTTGGGCCGCATGACTTTGTCTTTCCACTCGTCGGTATCGGCCCATCGGTAGGGGAGGGTGCGAATGGTTCCGGGAACTTGAATGGTATCCAGAGCCGACAGGGTATCGATCATCACTTTGCGCTGTAGTGCTTTGTCTCCTGCCCTACCGGCAGTATGGCCCAGCGGGAAGTCCAGATACACGGCTCTGGGCGTGTTGACCGAGCGGGTAATCGAATATGCGCTCGACATGCTGATAGTCGGTATGCCGCGTTTTTCGATTGCTCGTGCGATCAGTCCGACGGACTGATGACATACGGGTCAGACGGGGACCAGAATCACGACGTCTACGGCATCTTTGACGAGGCGATCGGCGATGGCGGGAGCGAGAATTTCCTTCACCTTGCGTGAAGAATAAATACCACCCATGAACGTATATGCATAACGGCTCAGTTCTCCGATACGACTCAATTGGGCAAGGTCTCTGAGCGTTTCCAGCGGAAAAACCACGTTCGGGTCCGCCCTGGCATCGGTGAGATCGTAGGCGAAGTGGGTCACGCGCAATTCGTTCAACTTAGCCGTCGTGGGGATGAGACGAAAACTGAAATCGTCCTTGTAGTGGAACGCCACCTGGCCGTGCCGATAGATCCCGCCCGATGCCACCAGTCCAACCCGGGCATCCCGCAACGCCTTGCCGAGTGGAACGAAAGGCGGCTCTCCAGGATTGTTCACCCACTGATAAGGCGGATATCCCAGGTGCGCGTATTGCTCGCGGGTTCGCTGGATGTAATCGACCGGTTCGCCAGACATAGGCTGCTTTCGAAACACCATTGTTCAGGTTGAGATCAGTTATGTAAGGGTTGCAAGGTAGGCTTGTCAACTTGCAAATCGGGTTTCGTCAGTGCTGGTTTTGAAATTGCTGGTTTAAATCGGAAATTGCAGATAGTGGTAGATAGTGCATGTCCGTTGGTCAACCGCGCAGCGGACTCCAACACGCGCGGCGGTATCCAACAGAAGGTACCGCAGTCAAGCTCCGGAGTACCGAACCGATCGCGGAACAGCGCTGACAGACTTGAGGTGAAAACTCCAGGCGCATACGCTCTGTGCTGAAAAGCGGCGGAGGCGGGATGTGGTTACGGTACTCGACGGGGGAATGGGATCCGAACTCGCTCGGCGTGGTGACTCCACTGGAAAACAGTTGTGGTCGGCGCTGGCGTTGCTGGACGCTCCGGAAGCCGTAAGCTCCGTGCACGACGAATACATCGAAGCGGGTGCCGAGATCATCATCACCAACACCTACTGTACGATCCCGAGTTATCTCGGCAAGTCGGGCCTCGGCCATCGTTATTTGGAGCTCGCCGAACTTGCCGGGCAACTCGCCCGCCAATCGGCGGATCGTGCGGCGGCCGCTGGTCGAACCGTGCGGGTTGCGGGCTCCCTGCCCCCGTTGGATGAAAGCTATCGTGCGGATCTCGTGCCTGAGGACGATGTGGCCCGTCCCGTGTATCGCGCACTCGCAAAAACGTTGGTCCCATACGTGGATCTTTTTATCTGCGAGACCATGTCATGCGCGCGGGAAGCAGCCAGTGCTGCCGATGCCGCGGTGGCCGAAGGCGGCGGTAAACCCGTTTGGGTCTCCTGGACGCTGGATGAACGTCCCGGCCATGGGCTCAGGAGTGGTGAAAACATTGCCGATGCGTTGCAAAAACTCGAACACCTGCCGGTGGCTGCTTTCCTCTTCAACTGCACTTCTCCGGAAGCAATCACTCAGGGGTTGAACGAACTTGCCGGACTCACCGATAAACCGCGAGGCGCGTACCCGAACCGGATGCACGTTCCTCCCGGCTGGACATTGGACAACGACATTTCTACCGAACTCCGTTTGGAGTTGGGGGTGGAGGAGTTCGTCGAATATACGCAAACGTGGATTGCCGATGGCGCAAGCCTGGTTGGTGGCTGCTGCAAAGTGGGTCCGGAATATATCCGGGCGCTCGCGTTATCCCTTCAGAGCGCGTGAATGCCTCCGTCGATGAGAAATTCCGAGCCGGTGGAATAGGAGCTTTCATCACTCGCGAGGAATAACGCCATTTTAGCTACCTCGTCCGCGGAAGCCGCACGCCGCATGGGTGTTCCGCGAATGAGACGCTCTGGGCCGTTTGGGATCTGAGCCAACATTTCCGTATCGATAGCGCCGGGATGGATGGAGTTGACGCGTATTCCGTAGCGAGCCAGTTCGACCGCTGCGGTTTTGGTCATGCCCCGCACCGCCCACTTCGATGCGCCATAGGCAAACGCGCCGGAAGCGCTGGCCATTCCGGCGAGGGAAGAGATGTTGACGATGGTTCCGGTTTCCGCTTTCTGCATGGCGCGGCCGACGCTGCGCATGCCGAGAAATACCCCAGTGCAATTCACGCCCATTACCAGCTCGAATTCCTCGATGGGGGTATCCACCAGCCGGTTGGAACGAAAAATACCGGCGTTGTTGATCAGCACGTCGACACGTCCTTCGGTACTCACTATCTCATCCACAAGGGTGTCCCAGACCGCTTCATCACACACATCGAGGTGCCGGTAGATGCCATCCACCTGCGCGGCGACGGTTTCACCTTGTTCATCCAGCACGTCGG
>JAPUJX010000387.1 GCA_027295975.1 Gammaproteobacteria bacterium | reverse complement strand
GGTGACGACCCCGGTGAACTCATAGAAGTGAGCGCCGGCAGCATCGCGGTATTTTCCAGCACCTCGCTGCATCGAAGCACCGCCAACAACACGCCACAACAGCGGCGCGCGTACCTCGCCCAGTACAGCAGGGAACCCATTGCCCATTCCAATGGCTCCATGTGGTCCCAGGCAGTGCCGTTCATGAAAGCCGGGAAGTTCATATATGACGCCGAATCGGATGATGGTAGCCACTGGGTAAACGAACGGATAACCCAACAGGCCCATCGATGACCTGCTTCCACCTGGGGAACCTAACCCCACGATCCATGCAATGTAGTACGATTCCGTCTTTGGTCTGAAACCTGGAATAGCCATGGATCTCGCCTACAGCGTTGAGCATGAAGCGTATCGCGACGAGGTACGCAGTTTCCTTGCGAAGAACAAGAACAAATCGCCGGGGCTCGGCTTCCGCGACGGGACGGCGGCAAACGACTGGCAACAGCTCCTGATCGAACACGGTTATGCGGCACGCACCATTCCGAAGGAGTACGGCGGCGCCGGGCTGGAGGCCGACATCCTCAAGTCGCACATCCTCGCCGAAGAGTTCGCGCACGCGAAGGTTCGACCCGGCCATAGCGGCGATAACCGCATCGTCCCCGTTCTCCTCGAACTCGGTACCGAAGAGCAGAAAGAGCGTTTTATCCGGCCGACGGTGCGCGGCGAGATGTCGTGGTGCCAGGGTTATTCGGAACCCGGCTCGGGCTCTGACCTCGCATCCCTGCAGACAAAGGCCCACGTGGATGGGGACGACTTCGTCATCAACGGCCAGAAAATCTGGACGTCGGGGGCAAAAACCGCCCACATGATGTTCTGCCTGGTGCGCACCGAACCCGACGCGCCCAAACATCAGGGCATCAGTTATCTCCTGATTCCCATGGGCACGCCCGGCATGGAGGTGCGTCCGCTGAGGCAGATGACGGGTGACTCGCAATTCAATGAAGTGTTCTTCACCGACTGCCGCGTTCCGACGACGGAAATCGTCGGCAATCGCGGAGAAGGCTGGTACGTCGCGAATGCCACCCTGAAACATGAACGCGGCGGACTGGGGGACCCCAACCAGGCTGCGGGCCGCTTCAACGACATTCTCGATTTGATGAAAAACGAAACCGTCGATGGCCGGAGGTTGATGGACATCCCCAGCTACCGCGACCGCGCCATGGCTCTGCAGGCAAGGATTTTCGCGATGAAATTCAACGGTATGCGGGTGCTGTCCCACAACATCAAAAACGAAGAACCCGGGTTATCCCGCTGGATCGTCAAACTCCAGGGCTGCGAGCTCAATCACCAGACCGCGAGCCTGGCAATCGATGTCATGGGCGAACTCGGCATCCTTTATGACGGAAGTCCTCATATACGTGATCAGGGTATGTGGCAACACCGTTACATGATGGACCTTGGTCTCATCATCGGCGGTGGCACCGCACAGATTCAGAAAAACATCATCGGCGAGCGTGCACTCGGGTTGCCTAAAGAGCCCAAGTTCGACAAGCCTATTTAGTGTTCCAACCAACTGTTGTTGACGGGCACCTGGAGGAAAGACCGTGGAATTCATGTTAAGTGAAGAACAACGCATGCTGCAGGAAAGTCTCACTCGGTTCCTTGCGTCCGCGTGCCCACTCGACCGCGTGCGCAAGGTTGCGGATGCGGAAGAATCGATGGCAGAAGACGTCCACCGGGGTTTAGCCGAACTGGGTATCCCGGGAATCCTGATCCCGGAAGATTTTGGTGGGGTCGGCATGGGTTTCCTCGAGGCAGCGTTAGTTTCCGAGGCGCTTGGCGGAGCCGTGGCACCCGTTCCCTATACCGCCACATCGGTCATGGTGCCTGTTGCACTGATGGCGGCAGGCAGCGATCACCAGAAGCAGGAGTGGCTGACAAAGATCGCTTCCGGCAAAACCCGTGTGGCCGTTGGGGTTACCGAACAACTCGGCCGCCGGGAAAGCGCGGGTATCAACGCATCAAACGGCAGGTTGAGTGGAAGCGCCATGTTCGTGCTGGAAGGGATGGAAGCCGACGTTTTCCTGACAGCCGACTCAACGGGCGCGCTGCACATGGTTGCCGGTGACGCGGAAGGCCTCGAGCGCACCAAGCTGAAAACCATTGACCGCACACGCTCCGTCATCGAGCTTTCATTAGACCAGACTCCCGCGGAAGTTCTGCCCGGGTCCGTGTCGAATCGTGAACCTCTGCTGTGCACCATCGACGCCGGTCGCCTCATGCTGGCCGCGGACACCCTCGGTGCAGCGCAAACCATGCTCGACCAGGCCGTCGCCTATGCCAAGGAACGGCGCCAATTCAATCGTCCTATCGGATCCTTCCAGGCCGTGAAACACATGTGTGCGGAGATGGCGGCCGAACTCGAACCTTGTCGCTCGCTGGTCTGGTACGCGGCGCATTCGGTACGATCCATGCCGGAGGAGGCGCGGCTGATGATATGCCACGCAAAAGCACATCTGTCCGAAGTGGGGCAATTTGTCGCGCGTACCTCAACCGAAGTACATGGCGGCATGGGTTTTACCGACCTGCTCGGCCTGCACTATTGGTTCAAACGTATCGGTTTCAATCGCCAGGTGTTGGGGGGTCCCGAACTGATTCGTGAGGAAGCCGCGCGGGTTCAGGGGTTGGTCAGCTGATATCCGAAGGAGGAAAGCGAGATGATCGAGGCAATCGATCTGGAAATATTCACCGACTACGTGTGACCCTGGTGTTACCTCAGTACCGGGCGTATTGAAAAACTGCAAGCCGACTTCGACGTCGAGGTTACCTGGGTGCACTTTCCTTTGCACCCGGAAACACCGGCGGAAGGCATCAGCATTGAAAAGCTGTTTGCCGGGCGGAACATCGACGTTGATGCCATGTATACGCGAATGAAGGCACTCATGGATGCGGAAGGCCTGCCCTACGGCCGACGCAGCCACACCTACAACAGCCGGTTGGCTCAGGAACTCGGTAGCTGGGCGGCGACGCAGTCCGGAGGCGACGCCATCCATGATGCCCTCAACAAGGCGTTCTTCGTCGACGGCCGGAACATTGGCGATGCGGACACCCTGGTTGGGATCGCGGAGTCCGTGGGATTATCCGGAACTGCGGCCCGAGCCGTGGTCGAGCAGCGCAGTTCGAAGGCCGCGGTGGACGCGGATTGGGCCAAATCACGCGAGTATGGAGTGACTGGCGTACCCACTTTCGTCGCCGGTGGATACGCGGTGGTCGGCGCCCAACCTTATGCCGCGTTGGCAAACCTGGTAGTCAAGGCGGGGGCTTCCGCCAGGTAAAACCATCGAAGCAGAAACCGATTTCAAGGGTTAATGACGAACATGGAAGGTCGACCGCGACCGCGATCAAACTTGCTGATTATCATTAGCGCTTCGGCACGAAGCTCAAGCGTCCCGCCAGGTATGGGTTCACACACCCGGCGAGAGCCGTCAACCGACTGAACTATTTGCCCGAAGCGGCGCCAATTTTGCCCAAGCTCAGTCCCGCATCAGCAGCGTCATAGTCGGCATCGATACAGATGATCTCCAACACACCACCCTCCAACGCTGCCTGGGGTATCGGGTTGTTGGACATACATATCCTACCGTCGGGGGTAAAACTCATATCCCTGGTGTAGGTACCCGACAAAGGAACCGGGTACACGACAAAACGTTCTTCACCCGGTATGACTCGGTAGATACGATCGGTCATGTTCTCGTTGAGCCAGATATCCTGCGTATACGGGTGGACACCCAGGGCATAGGGTGCCGGGCGGAAACCCTCGGCAAATTCCGGCATGGGGTAAACCGTGCTCTTGAATTCATCCACCTCGATGCGGGCTAATTCACCTTCCGAGTATCCCGTCACCCAGAGAATGCCTTCCTTATCGAAGCGCATGCGCCGGGGTCCCCGCACGGGTGACGCGAATTCGGTAATTTCAAGGGTGTCCGGGTCGACGCGGCCGATTCTGTCGCCAAATAGACGGCCATACCACATCGAGTCGTCAATTGGATTGATGTCGATACCATACGGCTGCGTACCACCGGAGATCCCACCGGACTTGGCCTCGGGCAGGTCTAGAATCTTGAATGTACCGAGGGTGGGATCCAATACTCCGACTTTCTCCGATCCAGCCAGGGTGAACCAGACCATACCCTTGGCATTAACACGAATGGTATGGGGGTAAACGGCGCGTGTTTCCCGAGGGATTTTATGGGATGCCTCCCATTGGTTGGTCTCGGGGCTGAACACACCGATGCTGGTGCTCCCGG
>JAPUJX010000386.1 GCA_027295975.1 Gammaproteobacteria bacterium | reverse complement strand
GTCGGGCTTCTTTTCGTGCCTAAGCTTGCGGCCGTTTTCGGTAAAGCGGGAGGTATCGTGATCGGTGCGGTCGTGACGATAGTTGGAGCCATTGGCTTGTATTTCACATCTTACGACGCCATCACCTGGGTTTTCGTCTGGTCGGGAGTGATGGCCCTCGGCGGCACCCCAATCGCGGTTCTCGGCTGGGCCATGATTCCAGACACCGTAGAGTACGCCCAGTGGAAGATGGGACTGCGGGCGGACGGGGCGATATTTTCTTTTGCGAGCTTTTTTCAGAAGACCGCAAAAGCCATCGGCGGGGTAACCGTGGCGTGGGTGCTTGGATTTGCCGGTTATGTGGCCAACGTGGAACAGTCGCAAGTTACCCTTGAATCCATACGGGCGCTCATGACCCTGGCGCCGATAGCCATCATGGTGGTGCTGATCGTTGCCGCGCGTGCCTACCGGCTGGATGCCGAGGCCCACTCGAAAATCGTGCGGGAACTCACCGGGTCAGCGGGCGTTCTACCCCATTAATGAATTTCCGCCGCGCCGCCCCACGCCTTGCGTAGCCGCGCCATGTCGAAGCCTTCTTCCCGTGCCGCATCGATGATGACCCGCTCACGGCGACCGATGAGACCCGCGGCCGCTTGCACGTCGCCTGCAACCTCCCAGGGTATGACCACCGCACCATGCTGATCCGCGTGGATGAGGTCGCCGGACCTCACCCGCATGCCGGAGACCGTCACGGGTTGGCCGAAACTCACCACATGGACGAAAGCGTGTGATGGACCCACCCGGTCGGCCAGCATCTGAAAACCGGCCGCGATATCGGGCAGATCTCTTACGCTGCCGTCGGTGATGACGCCTGAACAGCCAAAACCCTTGTGGATATTACTGTTCACTTCTCCCCACCAGGAGCCGTAACCGCGTTGGCCGCCATCGAGGTCCTGAATGACCATGACGCTGGGTTTTGGCCCTTCATCCACATAGGCGTAATAGCCTTCACTCATCTCGCGGGCTTCTTTACCTTTGAGATCGCTTGGATGAGCGGCCCGAATACAGGCCGTACGGGCAACGGCAACCACCGCAGGCAGATCCGGACGCGTGCATACCAATGGGTTGACCGTGTAACCGTGACCGCGCCTTTCGGGCGCAACCGCTTCGAGCGCGTTGCAGACGGTTGGGGTGTCCAAAGTCTGCAGGGCCGCGATCAGATCCTGGCTGAGTTCCGTCATCTTAAATCTTCTCCATCACCTTCATCTTTTTTCGACGCATCGGACGCATTGTCAGGCGTATTTTTCGACTCTTTGTTGGACATATTTTTAGACTCCTTTTTGGACCTGTTTGTTGAAGCATCCAAAGTTTGCGCCAGGGACTCTGTCATGACGTCCGCCCCATTCTCGCGAATCCAATTCAACACGATGCCCTTGGTTGCCATGGCTACGGCGATGGGCTCATCGAACATGAGGTGGTGATAGGTGCCGGGAATTTTGAATATCGGCAGCTTGCCCGCGGTGATCTCCGCCATGTGATCGGCATAAAAAGCGCCTTCGTCGTCGCTCTGTTCGGCGAGAATCACCGCCGAGGGACAGGTGAGTGCCGCGAACTTGTCCCGTTGATCCACGCCCATCTCCAGATGATCGTACAGGCCCGGATCGAACTTCCACGTCCAGCCGCCTTCAACCTGGTGGAGGCTCTTATCGGCGATGTAGTCGAAAACCGCACGGTGAGTTATCGGCTGCTCCGGCATGAACCGAAAACGCCCCAGTGCGGTGGTTTTATCCTCGTACACGCGCAGCTTCCGGCTCGGCTCCACCCCTTCACGGTCGGCCCGCCGGCCCCATTCCACGTACTGTTCGGGTGGTGCAACGGTAAAATCCATGAACACGATGCCGCCCAATTCGGCACCATATCGGTGCCCGGTTTCGAGCACCACAAAACCCCCGAAGCTGTGCCCCACGATAAAGGGTTTTTCGCCAAGCCCGGCCGCTTCGCAGACGCTCCAGACCTCCCGGGCAAAATGTTCCCCGGAGTAACGTTCCCGCCAGCCGCTGTCGCCGTTACCGGAGTTATCGAGGGCGACCACGCGAAACTGATCGGCGAGAAAAGGCGCCACGAAACGCCACCACTCCAGATGTGCACTGCTGCCGTGTACCAGCGCGATGCCGGGTTTGCCTACCTCACCCCAGGTTTCGAAGTGGATTTTTACTCCGTCCACGGCAACGTTCCCCGGGGTGGAGGGGGTTTGCAACGCACGCTGATACCAGTGCGGATGAGTCATCAGCTGGCCTTCCGGGACAAAACGCGCAAGATTACCACAACTTACTTACGGGCCCGGACTTTGAACGGTGGGACTGACCGGTCGGCCCAACCAGGGTGGTGGTTCAATTATTTGGTTTGTTTTGGGTGTCAATGTTGCCAGTGGTGAGTTGAATCTTTAGGCTCTTGTGACCCAGAGGAGGCCAACCAAATGAGCGTAGATCTGATCATTCGGGGTGGTACCGTGATCGATGGTACCGGTGCAGAAGGTTATCGAGGCGACGTCGCCATTTCCGGCGAACGCATCGTGGCGGTGGGGGAGGTCACCGAGACCGCCGAAGTGGAAATCGATGCCGGCGGCAAACTCGTCACACCGGGTTTTGTCGACATTCACACCCACCTCGATGCCCAGATCTCATGGGATCCAATCGCTTCGTCGTCGTGTTATCACGGCGTCACTTCGGTGGTACTCGGTAACTGCGGGGTCACCTTTGCCCCATGTAAGCCGGAAGATCGTGAATATCTCGCCGAACTCATGGAGTCCGTGGAAGACATTCCAAAGCGGAGCATTCTCTCGGGCCTGTCCTGGAACTGGGAGAGTTACGGCGAATATCTGAGCGACATCGACACCCTGCCCAAGGGGGTGAACGTCGGGGGCATGGTGGGGCATTGCGCGGTTCGTTATCACGCGATGGGTGCGCGCAGCATGGATGAAACACCGGCCAACGCGGAAGATATCGAGAAAATGTGTTTGCTGGTGGACGAGGCCATCGGTGCCGGGGCGCTGGGCTTTTCGACCTCACGCACCTTCATGCACACCGTCCCCGACGGCAGACCGGTTCCCGGAACTTTCGCTCATCCGGATGAACTCCTCGCCATCGGCCGGGTGCTCGGCCGTCACGGCAAGGGGGTTTTCGAGGCCGCGGCGCGGCTTGGCGAGCGGGACAACGAAGCTCTGGACAACACCCGCCGCGAAGTGAACTGGATGGGCCAGCTTTCCAGGGAAAACGACGTGCGGGTAACCTTCGGACTCGTGCAGAGCGATCGTCGACCCGAATTGTATCGACGGGTCATCGAGTTCGCCGACGCGGAAAATGCCGAGGGTGCACACTTGCGCCCGCAGACGACCTCGCGCGGTGTGGGGATATTGTTCGCCCTGGATCACATCACCCCCTGGCGGCAGGCTCCTGCCTGGCAGGCCCTCGCGGAGCAGTCGTTTCCGGAAAGGTTGGCGGCACTCGAAGACCTGAGACTGCGCGAGCAGCTGCTCAACGATGCCGAAACGCATCCGTCACAGCTCGATTTGTCTCAGACCTATATCCTCCTCGATGGCGCCGTGCATTACGGACACGTTCGTGAGAACTCGCTGTTGGGTTATGCGGAAAGCCACAATCAGACGGTGGCCGAGGCGTTTATCGAACTCAACCGGGAGCACAACGGGCGCGTGGTGCTGTATTACCCGGCGCTGAACCAGAACATGTCGGCTATCGAAGAAATGCTCAACCACCCCACGGTGGTGATGGGCCTCGGGGATTCCGGCGCCCATGTCGGGCAGATCATGGACGCGAGCTCGCCAAGCTGGCTGCTGGCTTACTGGGTGAGAGAGAAGGGCGCCATGACGGTGGAGCAGGCAATCCGGGGCTGGACGTCAGAGACGGCCGAGCTGTTCGGTATCGCAGACCGGGGCGTTCTGCGACCCGGGGCTTATGCCGACATAAACGTGATCGACCTGGATGAGATTTCCCTGGGCCTGCCGGAATATCGATTGGATTTTCCGGAGCAGGCTGGCCGTTATGTGCAAACCGCAACCGGGTACGACTACACGCTGGTAAACGGGCAGATTTTCATGAAACACGGTGAACCCACCGGAGTTCTGGCGGGCAAAACCCTGCGTGCCTGAGAAAGCCGCGGCCATCGCCGAGGGACTGCGTTCGCAAATCGAAACCTGCGCTAACGAGATCGATGAAACGCGAAAGCTGCCGATTGAACTGGTGGCAACACTCAAGCGGGCCGGCGCCTTTCGGCTGTTGATCCCCGAATCCCTTGGAGGGTTGGAAACCCCGCTCCCGGAGTTTCTGGATGCCGTACAAATTTATGCCGAAGCCGATGCCAGCACCGCCTGGTGCATCACCCAGGGGGCGGTGATTGGA
>JAPUJX010000385.1 GCA_027295975.1 Gammaproteobacteria bacterium | reverse complement strand
TATTTTTCGCGAAAAGGCCGAGCGGTTTCGGGCCTCGAATACCCCATTACCGGTCGGCAAAACGGAGAGCTGGTGGCTTTTCACGTAGACTGGCGCGACCCTCGTAGCAACCTGCACGCCATCACTTCTTTCACCGGCCGCTGCACTATCGACACAGAAGGACGCGAGGCCATTCACACGGTATGGGTGCTTGCCCGTCAGTTCGAAGATGAGGCTTGCGAAAAACCTACTGGAGTGTGGAACTCTTTTTTGACCAACTCCGACGTGTTCCTGCGCGAAAATATGGATTAATCCACCATGCTGACTCTGTATGGTGTTCCGGCTTCCCAGGCTTCCCGCTGCATGTGGGCGCTGGCGGAACTAGATGTCGAATATCGTCTTGAACTGGTGCGTGCTAATAAGGATACGAATGCACCGGCACTGGTCGCCCTCAATCCCAACGGCAAGATACGAAGGTATGGCTCGCCGTTGTGGCCGGCGAGTGAAGCCGACCGAGCGCCCTCGAGATCCTGGAGAATTATCTCGCCCAGCGCGAGTGGGTTGTCGGTGACGAATTCTCCATCGCAGATCTGATTTGAAGTCCTATATTTTTCGGGCTCGCCGCGGCGGTTACGACTTAACCCGTCAACCGAATATCTACTCCTGGATCGAACGGTGCGAAAGGCGGGAGGCCCACAAGCAGGTGCGCGCGCAAATACGAGCATATCGGTCGAACCACTGACAGTCGAACCACTGACAAAAGGTGCGGCGAAGCGTCCCGTCAGTCCTCTTTACGGAGCAACTTGTGCAACTGATAACCTTCGGGCGCTTCCCGGACGGGTTCCAGCGGGGTTCTGGCGGTCGGATCCGTCGGTAGTTTTTGAACCGCGGGTAACTCGCCGATTGGCGGCAAGTCGAGATCGTCGAAGTCGGCTCCGCGGTAAGCCGTTAAGTATCCTTCTTCCGCAAAAATCCACGCATCGGCGTAACCGGCATCCTGGGCTCGCCGCAACGTGTACTCGGCGCTATCGTATGAGAGGTAAGGTCCTGCCACCACCCGAAAGAAAACTCCTTTCGGGGTATCCGCCGTAGCGATGGATAAGGTTTCCTGCAGTCGCCCGCTGGCCTGAACTCGAAATTCTTCGACATGTTCCATATCTCGGGAGCTTGCCACCGATATCCAGAACTCGGTATCCGCATACCCAGGATTTCCCCACAACAGTGCCAGCAGGCAGAAGATTGGCCGCATTTTTACTCCGAAAAGAAAATAACCGAGCAAGTTGCTGAGAATCACCAAACGACGGCGAAGTGTAAAGCAGAAAAGCGCAATACGACAGTTTGTCAGGATCCTCCCATGAAGGTGATCATGATACCCGCGGCCACTGCGGAACCGATTACTCCCGCGACATTGGGACCCATGGCGTGCATGAGCAGAAAGTTCTGGGAGTTGGCATCCAGTCCTACCCTGTTGACCACCCTTGCCGCCATGGGCACCGCCGACACGCCGGCGGCACCAATCAGTGGATTGATCGGAACCTTGCTCAACCTGTTCATCAATTTACCCATCAGCACCCCGCTGGCGGTACCGATGGCGAAGGCGACCATGCCGAGCAGCAATATGCCGAGAGTACTGGGCACCAGAAACTCTTCGGCGCCCAGTTTCGAGCCGACCGCGAGGCCAAGGAATATCGTCACGATATCGATGAGCGAGGTCTGGGTCGTTTGAGACAGCCTGTCCACCACGCCGCACTCTCGCATCAGGTTACCGAAGCAGAGCATGCCCAATAACGGGGCCGCAGTGGGCAGCAGCAGCGCAACCAATAACAGCAGCATCAGGGGAAAGATGATGCGCTCCGTTTTAGTCACTATCCGCTGCTGCACCATCACTATCGCCCGCTCTTTCTCCGAGGTGAGCAATTTCATGATCGGTGGTTGAATGATCGGCACAAGCGCCATATAGGAATACGCCGCTACCGCGATGGCGCCGAGAAGATGTGGCGCGAGCTTTCCCGCAACATATATGGCAGTTGGACCGTCGGCCCCCCCGATGATGCCGATCGCCGCGGCCTCACGCAGGTTGAAATCCATCCATCCCAGCGACGTCAAACCAAGCGCGCCAAGCAGCGTTGCAAAGATGCCGAACTGAGCGGCCGCCCCCAAAAACAAGGTCCTGGGATTAGCAAGCAAGGGGCCAAAGTCGGTCAGCGCGCCCACGCCCATGAAGATGATGAGCGGGAAAACGCCCGTTTCAATGCCAACCACGTAGGTTAGATGTAACAGCCCATCGCCGGTGGCAATCTCAGCGCCGGGGATATTGCTCAAGATACAGCCGAATCCGATGGTCACCAGCAAAAGCGGTTCGAATTTGCGTACGATGCCGAGGTAGAGCAGCAACAGCCCCACGCCAATCATGACGAGGTGACCCCAGGTCATCTGATAGAGACCCGATGCCTCGGAAATCTGGCTGACTAGATCCATGGATCAGGAATATGAGACCAAGGGATCTCCCACCGCCACCGCATCACCCTCCCGCACGTGCACGACCGAAATGGTGCCACGGATTGGTGCGCTGACATCCGTCTCCATCTTCATGGCTTCCATTACCAGAATGGTCTGGTTTTCGTCTACGGCGTCACCCACTTCAACCAGCAGTTTGATGATGTTTCCGGCCAGCGCCGCCGTCACCACCTTACCGGCGTCGGCCGACGCGGGTACCGACCCGGGCGCCGATGTCGCCAGCGGCGCCACCGTTGAGAGCGCTCCGCTTTGCGCTACTTCGACCGTAAACGACTTACCGTTCACCCGCACGTCGTAAACGGCCGGGCCTTCCGGCACAGGCTTCGTACTCCCACTTTTCGCAACCGGCGCCGCACTCGGCGAGTCGGTTGGCGCCGGTTCGAATGCATCCGGATTACCGCGGTTCTCCAGAAACTTGAGACCCACCCGGGGAAACAGCGCGTAAGTGAGTACATCGTCAATTTCGGGTTCAACCAGGGTGATGTTCTTCTCGGCAACGAGCTTGTCGAGTTCTTCGGTGAGGTGAGTTATTTCCGGCTCGAGTTCATCGGCCGGGCGACAAGTGATGGCTTGCGCGCCGTTGAGAACTCTGGCCTGTAGTTCGGTATTCAAAGGGCCCGGGGTAGCCCCGTATTCACCTTTCAATATGCCCGCGGTTTCCCTGGTGATGTTCTGATAACGCTCGCCAGTCAACACGTTGATCACCGATTGAGTGCCGACGATCTGCGAAGTGGGGGTCACCAGGGGAATCATGCCGAGATCCTCACGCACCCGCGGAATCTCTTCCAACACGTCGTCCAGCTTGTCAGTCGCGTTCTGCTCGCGCAGCTGATTTTCCAGATTGGTCAACATGCCACCGGGAACCTGGGCAACGAGAATGCGTGCATCCACCCCGCGCAGGCTGCCTTCGAACTGGGCATATTTCTTGCGGACAACACGAACGCTGGCGGCGATTTCCTCGAGCAGACGGATGTCGAGGCCCGTATCGCGCTCGCCACCCTCGAGAATCGCCACCATCGATTCGGTTGCGGAATGGCCATAGGTCATGCTCAACGACGAGATTGAGGTATCGACGTTGTCCACCCCCGCCTCCACCGCTTTGACGTAGGTAGCCGTCGACATCCCTGTTGTGGCGTGGCAATGCAGGTGAACGGGTATCGCGAGCACCTCTTTCAAGCGGCTGACGAGCT
>JAPUJX010000384.1 GCA_027295975.1 Gammaproteobacteria bacterium | reverse complement strand
GACACGCCGTTGTCCACGGTAATCAGCAGCGCGGGTTTCAGGTCTGCCGCCAGGCGGACAATGTCGGGTGACAGACCATAACCAAATTCAAAACGGTTCGGCACTAGAAAATCCACGTTTTCCGCACCCATGGCACGCAACAGACTCAAGGCCAGGGCGACCGACGTCGCGCCGTCCGCGTCAAAATCGCCGACCACCAGAATACGCTCCTGTTCCACAACCGCGTGGCGAACCCGATCGGCCGCCAGGTGCACCTGATTCAGTTCGTCCGGGGGCAGCAGTTTCTCGAGGGACAGTTCAAGCTCATCGGTGGTGCGGATTCCGCGCGCCGCGTAAATCCGCTCGAGCAACGGGGGCAGATCCGGACCAATGGGAATATCGGCACCATCCCTTGCGATTATCTGGAGGTCAGCCATCGGTAAGCTGATCGACCCGTAGTCGAGTGATTTGACCGACCACTTCCGGCAATGACTGTACTGCGGCAACGGCATCGTTCATTACTCGCTCGTTAACCACATGGGTCAGAATGATGATCGGGACCCAGGCTTGTTGAGAGGTCGTATCGATGGCCTGCTCGCGTTGAATAGCCGCCTCGATGCTGATATCCCTTTCGCTGAGCAAACCGGCTACCTTCGCAAACACTCCCGGCTGATCCAGAGAAGGTATCCTCAAATAGAACGCGCTTTGGGTATCCTCCACCGCCAGCATCGGCGGAGAAACGTTCGGCGTTTTCACCGGCAGGAAAGCAATACCGCGAGCCATCTCCACCAGGTCGGCGATGACGGCCGATGCGCTGGGACGATCTCCGGCACCCGCTCCGCAAAAAAGCGTCGGACCGGCGGCGTTGCCTTGCACCAGCACCGCGTTCATCACCCCATTGATGTTAGCGATCAACTGGCGCTTGGGGACAAGCGTTGGATGCACCCGCGCTTCCACCCCAGCCTCGGTTCGCCGGGTTATCCCCAGATGTTTGATTCGATATCCCAGTTGATCCGCATATTCAATGTCTTCCGCCGTCACCCCGGAAATACCTTCGGTGTAAACGTCAGAGAAACGAAAGCCCATGTCGAATGCGAGCGCCGCGAGGATAGTCAGCTTGTGCGCGGCGTCGATGCCGTCTACATCCACGGTGGGGTCGGCCTCCGCATAACCCAGTCGCTGCGCCTCTTCGAGCGCATCCTGAAAGTTCTGCCCCTCTTCGGTCATGGCCGTGAGGATGAAGTTCGAGGTTCCGTTGATGATCCCCGCCAGCCAGCCCACCTGGTTTCCGGCGAGGGAGCGGGTGAGCGCAGCAATGATGGGAATAGCCCCGGCAACCGCTGCTTCGAATCCCAGGGAACACCCCTGCTCGCGTGCCAATTCCACCAACTCGTTACCGTGTAACGCCATAATGGCCTTGTTGCCGGTGACAACCGAGGTACCGTTGCGGAGCGCGTTGCGAACAATCTCCAACGCCGTTTCTTCGCCGCCGATGAGTTCCACCACCACATCCAGATCGTCTCGCCTGGACAGCGCCAGCACGTCGGTGCAAAACTCCGCCGAACCGAGATCGACACCCGCTTTCAGACTGCGACTGGCAATCTGGGTAAGTTGAATCTCACGCCCCGCGCGTTGGGTAATGGCATCATGGTTGTCGCGCAACACGTTCAGAACGCCTTGCGCGACAGTACCCAAACCACACATCCCGACTCTAAGCGGTTTCCCCATACGCGCGCTCAAACGATTCTCTGAATTTCACTCACAACCTTACAAGGGTTGCTGGTGGTCTGCCTGGTTTTTGTTCTCTGAACGTAAAGGGGTCGGGTTCAACCAATGAAATTAATTGAACCCGACCCCTTTCATGGCGGGTTAGATACCGATGCGGTCCACTAATTCCTTGGCGGGGAGATAACCCGGCAGCAGGCGGCCATCCTCCAGAATGATGGCCGGGGTCCCGGTCACGCCGACCCGGGCACCGAGTTCGAACTGCGCGGCTACCGGATTAGTGCAGGTGGCATCGGGAATGGACCTGCCGGCTTTCAGCGCCGTGATCGCCCCGTTGGGATCATCCGAGCACCAGGCGGAGACGATCTTGTCGTACGAGGGTGATCCAATTCCCGCCCGCGGATACGCGAGATAACGCACTTCCACGCCGAGTTCGTTCAACTGCGGCACCTCGAGGTGGAGTTTGCGACAGTATGTGCAGTCCACGTCGGTGAACACGGTGATCGCGGCTTTCGCATCACCCTCGGGTGAGAATATGACCATCTCGGTTCTTGGAATGTCCGCCATGATCGTTTGTCGTTTCTTTTGGCGGCCGGTTTCCGCGAGGTTGACGATTTGCGTATCGCCCAGTTCGTAGAGATCCCCGTTGAAGAGGTAACGTCCGTCTTCCGTCCCATACAAAATATCGCCCGCTTCAAGCTCCAGCGCGTAGATACCGGGTATGGGCGTCGGCTCCACCGACTTGATCAATATGTTCGGGCGCACCGCATTAAATCGGGCAATCAGGCGTTCCCCTCCGGCGAAAGCCGTCTGCCATGCAAACAAGCCGACCAGTATCCAACCGAGCCCAATCTTCACGTATTTTCCTCCTCCGTGTTCATCCGTCTCGACCATCGTTGATCTCGCCTTCCGGATATCTTGTTCGCTAATCATACGTACTCCTCGTAGACCGCAAATTGTCCGCAGAATTCCGCAATTTTACTGTGACCAAACGTCACTTCGAGTCTACCTGCTGCGCATCGGACGGTTCCAGTCCATGCCCTGATCCGGTCGTCATCCCCGTGGATGATGATGCCGATGCAGATCCTTGAGGCGCGCCTGTGCGACATGAGTATAAATCTGGGTCGTCGACAAGTCTGCATGACCCAACATCAACTGCACAGCCCGTAAATCCGCCCCATGATTCAACAGGTGGGTGGCAAATGCGTGGCGCAGCGAGTGCGGCGAGACCTTTCGGGCGATGCCCGCCTCGAGCACGTAACGTTTAACGGCGTGCCAGAAGGTCTGTCGGGTCATGAATCCCCCGCGCCGTGATGGGAACAGGGCAGCCGAGCCCCGCTCTTTGAGTAACCGCGGACGCCCTTCCGCTTGAAAGCGCATTATCCAGCGTAGTGCCTCGGCACCCACCGGCACCAGGCGCTCCTTACCGCCCTTGCCGACGATACGAACCACTCCCTGACGGGCATTGAGGGAAACCGTCGTCAATCCAATCAGTTCAGAGATACGCAATCCACTTGCATATATCAACTCTAACATAGCGCGGTCGCGCAATCCCAGCGGCTTTTCCACATCCGGAGCGTCAATTAACGCTCTTACCTCTCCCTCCGACAGGAAACCGGGCAGTCCTCGTCCAAGTTTCGGGTGTGCGAGGTGAGCACTCGGGTCAACGCCGATCCGCCCCTGTTTGAGCATGTGCCGGTAGAACCCTTTGATACACGAAAGGAAACGTGCACCGGAGCGGGTTTTGTAACCCGCCTCATATTGTCCGGCAATGCAGCCGAGCAGCTGGGCTTCACTGGCGTCGAGCATGGATCCCGGCAGGTAGTTTTCCAGTTTGAGAAGGTCCCTGCGATAGGCCGCGAGGGTGTTCTCGCTCAAGCCTCGCTCCAACCAGATTTCATCAAGGTATTTGTCGATGAGGTTCATCCGGGGCCTTTACATGCCGACCGTGTCCCGCCCGGACACATATAAACAACCCAGGGCGGCACAAAGTGACCGAGTTCGACCTCTCAGGCTCGACTCCACCCGGAGGACATCCAGGGTTTAACCTATTGAAAACATTGAAAATAAACCGATACCAAAAAAGTGGCACGCTATCTGCATTACTCTGGGCAGCTTCAACAAAAACGCCTTCTGTCCCCTAGGCAAGTTGGAGCGACGTGAGCCGGTAGCCGGTTCGTCTCTCCCCGGCTATCTGGAACATGACCAGCTTGCTAGGCTGCTCTCTCCCCCCCCTTTGGTCCCCCAAGCCTAGCAAGCTGGCTTTTTCCTCAACCAGCCTCCTCGATCCAGACCCGGCAAGGGACGAAAAACCAGTTACACCTTTTCTTTGATACGCGCGGACCGGCCCGATCGTTCACGT
Organism: Gammaproteobacteria bacterium; assembly: GCA_027295975.1. Classification (GTDB taxonomy): domain Bacteria; phylum Pseudomonadota; class Gammaproteobacteria; order Pseudomonadales; family Azotimanducaceae; genus SMWK01. Next base: position 2,937 of record JAPUJX010000384.1, on the reverse strand, counting down.
AGAAAGTAGAGTTTCGCTTTGCGAACATCGCCGCGCCGTTTGATTTCGATGGATGCGATCTGGGGGCTATGTGTCTGGAACGTTCGCTCTACCCCCACCCCGTGAGAGATTTTCCGTACCGTAAAGGCTGAATTGAGGCCTCGATTGCGTTTGCCGATTACCACGCCTTCGAATGCCTGCAGGCGCTCCCGGGTTCCCTCTCTTACCTTGACCCGAACCACGACGGTGTCTCCCGGCCCGAAGCTCGGGATGTCCGCCACAAGCTGCTCATTTTCCAGCTCTTCGATAATCTTGTTTCCACGCACGCTCTATCTCCTGTTCTATGTGGCCCTAGTGTCCCGTCCCATAAACAATTTCACCAATCCGCTGGTCTTTTTCGCCCCCGGCTGCGTTGGTCGTCCTTGTGTGGGCCTAACCGCCACCCACCGGCGCGGATCCCTCACTGGTCAACTCTTCGTCGAACAATTCCCGGAGCAGGGCGAGATCCTCATCGGACAACTTCTGTCCGGTCAACAAATCCGGCCTGTGCCGCCAGGTTTTCAACAAAGCGGCTTTTCTGCGCCACCGTCTGATCGCGGCATGATCGCCGCTGAGTAACATTTGCGGTACTTGGCGATCCCCGGCATTTTCAGGGCGCGTATAGTGCGGGTAATCAAGCAATCCATCAAGGTGAGATTCATCCATCGCGGATGCGCGATTGCCCAGGGTACCCGGCACATGGCGGGCAAGCGCATCAATCAACACCATGGCAGGCAGTTCCCCACCTGTCAGCACGTAGTCGCCAATCGACAACTCTTCATCCACGGCAAGTTCAATGGCACGCTCATCGATTCCCTCATAACGCCCAGCGACCAATATCAGGGCATCAAGCTCCGCCAGGTCCTGCACTCTGTTCTGGTTCAAACGTTGACCCTGAGGGGAAAGGTAGATGACCCGCGGCGGCAACCCCGACGACGGGTTGTTCATCCCAGGCGCCCTCGCCGTTTTCGCGGCGGCCACGGCCGCAAGCAGCGGTTCCACCATCATCACCATCCCCGGCCCGCCGCCATAAGGACGGTCATCCACTGTTCGATGTCTGTCTTGTGCATAATCACGGGGATTGAAAAATTCCAGCTCGACCACCCCGTTGGTCACCGCGCGACCAAGGACTCCGGATTCTGTCGCAACCGCGAACATCTCGGGAAACAGGGTGACGATGCCGAACCACATCTCGCAACCCTACCAGTCGACTTCAAGACGGCCGGCATGGATGTCCACCGAGCGGACGAATCGAGCGGAGAAGGGTATCAAGGTTTCCGCATTTCCCCGCGCACTCGTCCCGCCATGGATCACCAATACGTCATGGGCTCCCGTTTCGAGCAGATAACTCACCTTACCCAGATCGCTGCCGTCAACGTTAACCACATCGAGTCCTACCAGATCGCGCCAATAATACTCATCATCGTCATCCAGGGCAGGTAGAGTGTCCCGGTATATTCCCAGATCGATGGCGCTCAGGGCCTGCGCCTGCTCTCTGTTGCCGACCTCTTCGAACCGCGCGATAAATCCTTGTCCGTGTGGTTTGACGACCACCGGGCGGAGCGGTTCCCACTGCGAACCTCGGGCAATCAGCCAGGGGGAATAACCGAGGATGTTTTCGGGGGGCTCGGTAAAAGAGTTGATGTGGACCCACCCACGGACACCGAAAGCACCGCCAATTCGGCCGACAATCACAACATCATCGGTAGCCATGGGGGCTCAGGTAGCGGCGGCGGGTTCTACCTCGACCGTTGCCGACTCGACCGCCTGCTTGCGGGCGCGTTGGGTCAACTTTTTGACCGTATCCGACGACTGGGCACCCACGGACAACCAGTAGTCCAGCCGCTCCAGGTCAAGCCGTAACTTCTCCGCGTTACCTCTAGCCACGGGATTGTAAAACCCAACACGCTCAATGAACCGCCCATCACGTTTTGCGGCGCGATCCGCTACGGTGATGTGATAAAAGGGGTTCTTTTTCGACCCGTGCCGCGCGAGGCGAATGGTTACCATTTAATTAGCCAGAAATGAAAGGCGCGGTATTGTAAAGGAACCTCTAGCGGTTGCAACACCACTGACGTTCATCAACGTGAGGAATATCCGTGACGACGAGACAGGTCAGCGCGGAAATCCCGGTGGCTGGCGCATCCCCTGGATACCTCGCATCATCTTCTGCATCCCCCCCTTCTTCGAGACTTTCTTCATCATTTTCTGCATCTGTTTGTGTTGCTTGAGAAGGCGATTGACATCGGGGATCTGCGTACCGCTGCCGTTTGCAATGCGTTTCTTGCGCGAGCCATTGATGACATCCGGGAAGCGGCGTTCACCGGGTGTCATCGAGTCGATGATGGAGCCCATTTGTTTGAACATGCCATCGTTGGCCTGGGTCTGAGCGGCAGCCGGTAACTGGCTCATGCCCGGCATCTTTTCCAGCATATTGCCAATACCACCCATGTTGTCCATCTGATCGAGTTGGTCGCGAAAATCCGCCAGGTCGAACTTTCGTCCTCGTTGGATTTTCCTGGCGAGTTTCTGCGCTTTTTTCTTGTCGACTTTCCGTTCGGCTTCTTCAATCAGCGTGAGCACATCACCCATGCCGAGAATCCGGGACGCCAGGCGATCGGGATGAAAGGGCTCGAGTGCATCGGTCTTTTCGCCCATGCCAATGAACTTGATGGGTTTACCGGTGATCGAACGAACGGAAAGCGCCGCGCCACCGCGCGCATCTCCATCGGCTTTGGCGAGCACAACTCCGGTGAGATCGAGGGCATCGTTGAACGCTTTGGCGGTGATTGCCGCGTCCTGTCCGGTCATGGCATCAACGACAAACAAGGTCTCGATGGGCTTGAGCACGCCGTGTAGCAGCTTGATCTCTGCCATCATTTTTTCGTCAATCGTGAGGCGCCCAGCCGTATCGACCAG
>JAPUJX010000383.1 GCA_027295975.1 Gammaproteobacteria bacterium | reverse complement strand
ACCAACAGAGCGAGGAACAACAATCCCAGAACGACAACCGCGACGGACCATCCCAGCATCCAGAACAGATTGACATGAATATCAGGGAAAAGAGATCGCCGTCGCCAGCCATGTCCAGCGATGCGCCCACGCTGATCAGGGAAAACCAACGAACATCGCACCCAGATTGGTTATAGCCAACCAGTGGCGGCGAAATGGAAGAGGGCGCTATGTGGTGGGTGGACAAACCGGGCAGTCGAACCTGGCCGGAGATCAATACCCGGGAACCGGTTTATTTTGGCCAGGGTGCAAACGGCCACTTTCTGTGGATTGCACCTTATCTCGATCTTGTCGTGGTCCATCAGGTGGGGACCCCGGGCGGCATCGGTAGTTTCGATCAGGCACGCCGTCGGATGTTCGGGCAGCCGAGCGTTTCCGACAATGAATTCGAAGAGTTTCTAACGCGGGTCCTGGATGCCCATCCGGATCAGGGGTTAATCCAACCCTAACGAATCGGCCCAGACATCCAGGGGTGTGACCCGACGCAAGGTCTGGCCGGGGTGGCTCGTGCGATAATGACGGCAGCGGAGCATACCAGTCGGGAAATTCCCTTAAACGGTTGGGGCGTCATACACGACGCCGAGATTGCACGCGCCAACCCGACAGAGGTAGTACGTTATGAATGACCAACCGCGTCAGCAAGGATCTGATCTCAACGCCAAGGGCCCTGCCCGTATGGGCCTGCTCGGACGACTTGTGAGGTGGCGTGTCATCGCCGTGCAATCTCGAGCATCAACGGCCGCATCAAACACGACCACGGACCAGAACGACACGGAATACCGTCAGGCGAACGTCAACGCCTGCCAATAGGCGTCTGTTGATAGATAATTGAAACATGTTCGAAGTAGACCCGGAACTGATCGGGCGTTACGAAGCGGCCGTCTACCGCGTGTGGGATGAAGATGAGCTCATTACGTTTCGAATAGACAAACCCAACCCGGATCTGGATAGACTCCTCGACACCCACGACACCCGGATGGCGGCTTTCATAACCGCGCACAACCCCGGCAGCAAGGTGCTGAGTCCAGCTGACAACGATCTCGCCCACGAACAACTGCTGGATGAGCTGAGAAACAGCGGGCTGTGTTGGCAGGCGGGCGTCGGGGTTGACGCAAAAGGTGAGTGGAAACCCGAAACCAGCGTCATGGTATTCGGCATCGATAGAAGAATCAGTACCGCGCTCGCCGGTCAATTCCGGCAAAATGCCTACGTCTGGATTCAGCGAGGGGAACCCCCCCGCCTCGTGTGGACAGGCCCATCTCGATCATCTTCCTGATGTCGTAACCCGACACGGGCTGCCAGCTCAGCAGACCTGATGTGGCGAACTGGGTTTACTTCTGTTTTTCATCACAGATACATATCTTTTAGAAAAAGGTGCCTTTTGACTTCTCGACTACAAAAGGCAGATGTAGAGTAGTACGCAAAGACAAGGGGAGAACGCCATGATTACCGGAATGCCTCGAATCGCGATTGCCGTTCGAGATTTCGACAGGATCGTAACGACCTTTCGAGATCAGTTTGGCATGCCCGTCATCGACATCTCGGACAGCAGCGTCGACAGCCTTGGTGCGAAGCTCGCCATGTGCGTACCCGGGAAGGGCAGCAATATTGAAATCATGTGCCCGGAAATTGCCGATGCGCCTTTGAGTCAAAGCCTGCAGCGGTTTCTCGACCGGCGCGGCGAAGGGCTCTTCGCGTTGATGTTGGAGGCGCCGACTCCGGACGAAGAGGCCGAGGTATTAATCGAAAGAGGTTTGCGCGTGCTGCCGTTGATGGACGGCGCCGGTGGTCGGGATATTCATCCCAAATCCACTCACGGTGTGTTGATTCGCGTATACCCGGTCGGCTCGTTCGAGGGGCAAAAGGAACAGACGGACAAAACCCTGGGGTTGTCCGGCATCACCCGGGTGATGATTGCGGTACGGGATATCGAGCAGGCAATTCTCGTTTACGGGACAAAACTGGGGATGCCGGTGGATCCGATTGTCGTGGACGATGTGAGAGGCGTGAAATCAGCCATCTGTCATCCGCCCACCGGCGGAATGATCGAACTGGTGTCCGTCGGGGACGGCGATGGAGCGTTTGCGAAATCGATTGATGAGTTTCTACAGTCCCGCGGAGAAGGCATGTTCGCCCTCGTGCTGGAAACTCAGGATCTACAGAAGACGGCCGACGGTTTGTCACATCGCGGGCTCAATGTGAGCGCGGTTTCCGCCGGGACAATAGAAATTGCCCGGGCCGATATGTTTGGCGCGCAGATTCATATCGAAGCGAAATAGTGGGCACGGGGAGATTAGCCGGCCAGGTCGCCATTATCACCGGCGCGAGCAGGGGGCTGGGTCAATACTGTGCTCTGGGTTTTGCAAAAGAGGGTGCCAGAGTTGCCGTCGCCGCGCGGTCGGTTGCGGAAACGGACGGAAGATTGCCCGGGACCATTTACCAGACTGCCGAATTGATAAACGAAGCGGGTGGTGAAGCCTTTCCAGTTGTCTGTAACGTTGCGGACCCGGGGTCGATCGCGGCAATGATCCAACAGGTGCTGGATCGTTGGGGCCGTATCGACATCCTGATGAACAACGCCGCAATTCAGCCGCCCGGTGACAACGCCGATATTCGGGAGAAACACTGGAACCTGATATTCAACGTGAACGTGAACGGTCCGTTCCATTGCATACGGGCGGTATTACCCGCCATGACCCGGCAGCAACGGGGTAATATCATCAACATATCATCGGCGGCCACCCTGGGTGGCACTCCCTATGGTGGAACCAAACGGGCACTCGAAGCGATGACGGAAGGACTCGCTCGAGAACTCCTCGGCAAGAACATTACCGTGAATGCCTTGAAACCCTTAAGCGCCATCGAAACGCCCGGATTTCTCTTCGCCCAGGTACCGCGCGGTGACGGGCAAGGGGGTGTTCCGGAGTTACCGCCGCCAGACAGTTACGTTGAGGCAGCCGTGCTGCTCGCCTGCCAGACACCGGAAACCTATACCGGGCAGATCAACAACGACGCCCAGGTGATAGGGAATCTGGCTGACCCAAAAACAAAAAGTCGACTCAAAAAACTGAA
>JAPUJX010000382.1 GCA_027295975.1 Gammaproteobacteria bacterium | reverse complement strand
CCGCCGCCAGCCCGCCCGCCGCCACCAGGGCGATCACCCAGTCCGGCAGCCCGGCGATTTCCGGATTGGCGAGTACCATGATGTCCCGATCCACGTAAACTTCGTTGCTGTTGGTGGTTGGCTTGTTGAGAATCGTGCGCTCGCCCGACCGCCCGATCTCATTCGAATAACGCGGCGTACCCTGAAACGCGTCTCCCGGTGCGTACTGAATGACGCCGTCGTTGTTCTTGTCCAGCCAGCCGATCAACCCCACCCGCTCCCAGTTCTTGAACCACGGATCAATGGTCGAATATTGACTGCCTTGAACGGTATCGATGAAGTTGAGCCGCGCAAACGCGCCTACCGCGGGTGCGGTGGTGTAGAGCACGGCGATGAACAGGAGCGCATAACCCGCCGACTTCCTCGCGTCCGAAACCTTGGGCACCGTGAAAAATCGCACGATCACATGGGGTAGACCGGCGGTGCCGATCATCAGGGCGAGGGTAATGGCAAATACGTCGATAGTGGCCTTGTTGCCATCGGTGTAGGGGCCGAAACCGAGTTGGACGAGGGTTCCGTCGAGCTTGTCCAACACCGTGAGGCCGGAACCGTCCACGACTTCCGCGCCAAGGCCCAACTGTGGTATCGGAATGCCGGTAATGAGAATAGAGATGAATATTGCCGGGACCAGGTAGGCGAAAATCATCACGCAATACTGGGCGACCTGGGTATAGGTGATTCCTTTCATTCCCCCGAGCACGGCATACATGAACACCACCGCCATCCCTATGACGACGCCCGTGGCGATGGGAACGTCGAGGAAGTTGGAAAAAACGATGCCGACGCCGCGCATTTGCCCCGCGACGTAGGTGAAGGAGATCAGGATGAGACTTATGACGGCAACAACACGCGCGGTGTTGGAGTAATAACGGCTACCGATGAAATCGGGAACCGTGAATTCGCCGAATTTGCGCAGGTAGGGGGCGAGCAGGAGGGCTAAGAGTACGTAACCCCCGGTCCAGCCCATGAGGTAGACGGTTCCGTCATAACCCATGAACGCGATGATGCCCGCCATGGAGATGAACGATGCGGCGCTCATCCAATCGGCGGCCGTTGCCATGCCGTTGGCAATCGGATGCACGTGGCCACCGGCGATGTAGAACTCTTCGGTGGAGGTGGCGCGGGACCAGACGGCGATGCCGATATACAGGGCAAAACTCCCGCCCACGAATATATAGGTCAACGTTTGTACATCCATGTGCCGCTATTCCTCGTCTTCGTGTACGCCGAACTTCTTATCGATGCGTTTCATGATGGCGGCGTAAACGAAGATGAGAATCACGAATACGAAAATGGCGCCCTGCTGTGCCCACCAGAAACCCAGCTTGAATCCGAAAAACGCGATCCGGTTGAGGGGTTCCACCAGTAGAATGCCGAACCCGAAGGAAACGATGAACCAGATGACCAGTAGAACAGCGGCAACTTTCAGATTCGTGCGCCAGTAGGTGTTGTTGTCACTTTCCATAGGCCATAACCTCTCCCCCGGCGGGGGCCCCTCCCCGAAATTCCTTATTGTACGGATTGTTCGGACAATATTCAGTTGGGCCCATCATGGAAGGCTTTATGACTAAAGTACAAATCGATCATATTATGTGGGGCGCGCCCGACCTCGACGCGGGTATAAGTGAAGCGCAGCGTTTGTTCGGCGTAGAGGCTGCGCGGGGGGGATCCCATCCGGGCCTCGGCACCCGCAACGCGCTGTTGTCTCTTGGGGAAGGGGTTTATCTGGAGATCATCGCACCCGACCCCCGGCAACCGCTCGAAGGCACTTTCGGAGAGCGTCTTCTTACCCTCGATGGGTGCGAAATTATTACCTGGGCCGCTTCGTCGGCCGATCTGAGTGCCCTGTCTCTCGAGTTGGCCGGTCATGGATTGGCGTGTCGTGGCCCGGTGCGGACCCAGCGTGCGACACCCGAAGGCGACCTCCTGACCTGGGATCTGCTGTTTCCCGACGCCCCCGGTTATGCCGGCACGTTTCCGTTTTTCATCAACTGGCTTGAAACCCCGCACCCGGCAACAGGCAATCCGCCCGCCGGTTCTTTCCGTGCTCTTACTATCGGTTCGCCACGGGCAGTGGAACTTGCCACGACGTTGACGTCGCTGGGTCTCGAGGTTGCCGTTCAGGAAGGTGCTCCGGCGATCGCCGTGGAAATAGATGTTGGTGGTTCGACGATCACCCTGGAATCCACGCCGAAATCCATCGACTTGCGGATGCCCTAGGGACTTTATCGGGTCAGCAGGTCCAGGTTGCCTCCGATCGCTGCAACGTTGTTGGTCATCGTTCGTTCGCTTGCGAAACGTTGCAGGTAGTGTGGACCGCCGGCCTTGGGCCCGGTTCCGGACAAACCCTGACCACCGAAAGGCTGCACGCCGACCACCGCGCCGATCATGTTGCGATTCACGTAGACGTTTCCGACTTTCGAACCGGCCCAGACCCGATTGATGAACTGGTTGTTCCGGCTGTGTATTCCCAGGGTAAGGCCGTAACCCGTCCCGCGCAGTTCCGCCAGAACCTGGTCGAGTTGCTCTCGTGGATAACGCACCACATGTAACAGGGGACCAAAATTCTCCTCGGTAAGCTCCAGGATGGATTCGAGTTCGAACAACTGTGGCGCGAGGTAGTGGCCGTTCAAGTCATCCGGTAAAGGAGTCCGGTGCAGGCAACGCGCCTCGAGCGTGTCGGCATGCCGCTGTAACCGGGCGAGTGCCGTTTTGTCGATGATCGGTCCCACATCCGTGCCGGGCAACCAGGGGTCGCCAACGACAAGTGCGTCCATGGCGCCCTGGAGCATGGTCAGTACATCGTCCGCGATGTCGCGTTGCAGATACAACACGCGTAATGCGGAGCAGCGTTGGCCGGCAGAACCGAACGCCGAGACGATGGCATCGTCCACCACCTGTTCGATCATCGCGGTTGAGTCCACGATCATCGCGTTCTGCCCGCCGGTTTCGGCAATCAACGGGACGATGGCGCCGGGTCTCTCGGCCAGGGTTCGCTGAAGGAGTTTGGCGGTTGCCGTCGAGCCCGTGAACGCGATGCCCGCTACCCGCTCGTCTTCGGCGAGCGCCGAACCTACCGCCGCACCTTCCCCGGGCAGTAGCTGTAGAACGGACGTCGGGACCCCGGCTGCATGCATGAGTGTTATTACGCGTGTGGCTATGAGCGTCGTCTGCTCGGAAGGTTTGGCCACCACACTGTTACCGGCGGCCAACGCCGCGCACACCTGGCCGGTGAAGATGGCCAGTGGAAAATTCCAGGGAGAGATGCACAGAAACGTGCCCCGTCCCTGCAGGTGGAGGAGGTTGGATTCTCCCGTTGGTCCGGGCAAGACTTCCGGTTCCTCGAATTTTAGTTGTGCCCGATGAGCGTAATAGTGGCAGAAATCCCATGCTTCGCGGATTTCCGCCAACCCATCAATCAGGGTTTTTCCTGCTTCACGCACCAGCAGCGCCATGAGTTCGCCGAACTGTTTTTCGAAGCCGGCGGCAATGCGCCGCAGGATAACTCCACGCTCACGGCCTCCGAGTTCGTTCCAGGCAGGTTGTGCCTGGACGGAATTGTTCAGCGCGGATTCGATGTCGCCTGGTCTGGCAGCCCGATAATAGCCGACAATGTCGGTATCGCGCCCGGGATTGACTACCGCCACGCTTTTCCCGCCGATCTCTCCCCACTTGCGATGGGCAAACGGCGCCATACCGGAGACGATGGATTCCAGGTGGTCCGGATCCTGAGGGTCGTATCCGGGTGAGTTCGCCCGTTCGGGAGCATACAGATTAGGAGGTGTGGGAATCGGATGTTCCGCTGCCGACGCTCCCATGGTTTGAACGCTCTTTCGGGGGTCGATAACCAGGTTGTCAACGGGAGTCTCATCGTCGAGAAACCGGTTGACAAACGAGCTGTTGGCGCCGTTTTCCAACAAGCGGCGGATCAGATACGCGAGCAGATGTTTGTGCGGTCCGACGGGTGCGTACACGCGAACCCGGGGTAACGTTTCGAGCCGCGCTTCTGCCTGAGCGTAGAGCAATTCCCCCATGCCGTGCAGTCTTTGCAGTTCAATGGGTGTTTTTGCAAGGTTGAGCACACTCGCGAGGGTATGGGCATTGTGGGTGGCAAACTGGGGAAAGAAGACGTCCGGTCTACCCAGCAGTTTCTGCGCGCAGACCAGATAAGCGAGATCGGTTGTCGCCTTGGTGGTAAACACCGGATAAGAAACAACGCCCAGATTTTGCGCATGTTTTATCTCTGTATCCCAATAGGCTCCTTTGACCAGACGAACGATAAATCGGCGCCCGGTTTCATCGCTCAGCGCAGTCAGCCAGTTGATGAGATGTAACGCTCGCTTGCCGTAAGCCTGCAGTGCGATGCCGAGCCCCGACCACGAGGCGAGGTGCGTTTCGCGGCTCAGCCGTTCGATGAGATCCAACGACACATCGAGCCGGTTCGTTTCCTCGGCATCGATGGTCAGTTGAACGTTGGCGGCTGCCGCAAGCTCGGCCAGAGCGAGCAGACGCGGGTAGAGGGTTTTGTGCACCGATTCCCGCTGGCGACTTTCGTAACGACAATGCAGCGCCGATAGTTTCACCGATATACCGGAAGCAATGAAGCTGTCGGCAAACGGTCCCCCCTTTGCCAATACCGCGAGGGCATGTCGGTAGGATTCGAAATAGTTTTGCGCATCCCCTTCGCTGCGGGCCGCTTCGCCCAACATGTCGAACGAATAGAGGGTATTGGGGCGGGCCTTTTCCAACGCCTTTTCCGGGGTGCGGGCAAAAACGAATTCGTTGCCAAGCAACTGCATGGCAACTTTGAGAGAACTGCGGATAACGGGCTCACCCGCGCGGTTCACCAGCCGGCCGAGCCAGCCTCCGAAGTCTCTTTCGATGGGCTCCCCGAGTTCCACTACCCGGCCGGTAAGCATCAGTGCCCAGGTTGATGCGTTGACCAGTAACATGTCGGATGCCCCGATATGATCCGACCAG
>JAPUJX010000381.1 GCA_027295975.1 Gammaproteobacteria bacterium | reverse complement strand
TGGGTGCGGAAGTCATCAAGGTGGAACCACCCGACGGCGACGTGCTGCGCTCCGGCCGACCGCGCCGTAACTCGCTCACACCTGGCTTCACCCATCAGAACGTCGGGAAACGGAATATATCAATTGACATGAAACGTGCTGCTGCGCGGCAATACTGGCGGCGTTGCTGCAGCGGGAACGAACGGGCAAAGGTCAATACATCGACGTTGCGATGGCGGAAACCATGTTGTTCATGAATGAACACGCAGCCACCAACCTTTCCGGTGAAACCGAATACCTGCCGACGCCGAATGTCGCTTCACCCATATTCACGACTGGGGGAGGGGCTCAGGTAATGGTGAGCTTCAATCCGGCACAACGGGGTGTTTTTGCCCAGTACGTTGAGGTTATGGATCGTCCGGAGCTTGCGGAGGATCCGCGTTTTGCCGATTACCGGTCGCGCATGAAAAATCTCGAAGAATTGCTCGCGATCATTCAGGCCTGGATCGTGACTTTTTCCGACGTTGATGAGCTGGAAGCGGCTTTGGCGCGGGGTGGTCTGGTCATGGGCAAGGTCCGCTCCCTGAAGGAGGTGGCTGAACTTCCGTGGCTTGCCGAGCGTGGCGCGGTGGCTGAAGTTTCCGATCGTGGCACCGGTAGTTTCACAATTCCGAACACGCCGTGGCGGTTTTCCAAGGCAGATACGGGCGTGCGAGGCACGATTGCCTATCGGGGAGAAGACAACGCCCGAGTGCTGCGCGATTGGTTGGACCTTTCGCACGATGAGATCTCTAGTCTCGAAGAAAGTGGGGTGCTTTCTTATCGACCACCAACACCGGCCCGGTCCGCCGACTAGTCGGTTGTTCAGTGAGACAAGACCCCGACACAACCCCGGATCTCAGTGTCATCATACCTGTGCTCGACGATGAACGGGCCCTGGTACGGATCCTGGAAAGATTGGACGGGCGGGGCTTCGAAATCATCGTGGTTGACGGCCAGAGCACGGATGCAAGTCTCGCTGTTGCGCGCCAATTCGGAACGACTACGTTGAGCTGCGCTCCAGGGCGAGGTCAGCAACTGAATCTCGGTTTCGCCCACGCTGCGGGAGCGTGGATCTGGTTGTTACACGCAGACAGTGAGGTGCCGGATGCCACGCTGGACTTTCTGGAAACGTTGCCGCTTCAGCCGGGCTGGGGGAGGTTCGACGTCCACCTGGTGGGAAGTTCGCCGTTACTTCGCCCGATCGGCTTCCTGATGAACTTGCGTTCGCGTGTTACGGGAATTTGTACGGGCGACCAGGGTATGTATGTACATCGTGATCTCATAGAGGAGATCGGTGGTATTCCGCAACAGCCGCTGATGGAAGACATCGAGCTGTCAAAAAGACTCAAACGACATTCGCCGCCGCGTTGTCAACGGTTGAAGCTGATCACCTCTGCGAGGCGTTGGGAAAATCGTGGGGTATTACCCACCGTGCTGCAGATGTGGTGGTATCGGTTGGCGTACTGGTTCGGTGCCGACCCGGAACGCCTGGCCAGGCGCTATTATTCCTGAGGAGCGAATGCATTGGCAGATCGGATGCCAAGACTGTGTATATTTGCTCGCGCACCGGTGCTCGGAGAGGTGAAAACCCGACTTGCCGCAACCCTGAGCGGGGAGGGTGCACTACGGGCGCACGAACGGCTGGTGTGGGACACGCTGGATCGATTAGCTGAAATACCGGGCGTCCAGAGCGAGTTGTGGGTAGCGGGAGCGACGAATCATCCCCTCGTAGAACGATGGCGTGCCGGGCGATTGCTAACGTTACGCAGACAGGTAGGCAACGATCTAGGCGAACGCATGGCGCATGCGATCTCCGCTTGCCTTGAATCGGGATGTGTCGGCCTCATCGTCGGCAGCGACTGCCCCACGATCACCGCGGAGTACATCCGGCAGGCTGTGGCCGCGCTCGACGAACACGATCTGGTATTAGGACCGGCCGAAGATGGAGGTTATGGTCTGATTGGTCTGCGCATACACGCCCCGGAACTTTTCAGGGGCATACCCTGGAGCACCGCTGAGGTATTCGCTGAGACCATCAAACGCGCGGGTTGTTGCGGGCTGTCCTGGACCGCACTCGAAACGGTGTGGGATGTCGACGATGAGGCGGATTGGCTTCGTTTTCTGGCGCTGCGAGACAGTTGATGATGTATTCGAATACCCGTTCGATTTCCTGGTCTGAACTTTCTGAACTCGCCACACACATTCGGAGGCTTACACGCTGTAAGCCAATGCTCACGCGGATAGAATTGACCATTCACTTCTGAACTCGCCACACGCTTACAGTAACTTGTCAATACCATCGGGAATCCAGCAAACGAAAAAAGCAGTCGTTCAAATCCTATTTTTGATTACGTGTACAAAAGGCGGTCGGTTGAAATAATCACCCAAGCGACGATTACTTTTTATTCGCCCGATTTATCCGGTCTAACCACTGCTGCCTAACTTCTGCTTCGGTCGCGCCGGTGTCGTAGACTGGTGAGATAATCGGCGCAGCCTTTTCCACGCGCATGACGATGATCGACCTTATTGTACTTCGCGCTCCCTGTTCGCGAAGAAAGCTACTTAGATGTTCGAATTCTGGTCCTTCGTCATGGACTACACAGGGACCTTTGAAGCGAAAGCCCTTTCGTAACACAGGATTAACCACATTCACTTCTGCAATTGGTCGTTCACGCAGATTGGCAACCGAAGCCGGTGATCTTATTTCGCCGATGATGAGATGCTGGTCGTCCAAAATGAACGTTAATCCCTTCGGCGACAAATTAGGAGAACCATCAGAGCATGTAGTCGCCAGAAATCCCAGTCGTTCCTGTGACACAAGTGTTTTCATCTCTTCGTTTATTGAGGCCATCACTAGACACCAGCGTTTTTGCACGATAAGTTTCGAGCAATTTGCGGAATACGGCAATGGGCACTTCTCATCCTTATTCCAAAGCAAATGCTGAGGCTCATTTCCAGGTAGAAACAGCCAAAATCAGCCATTCACAAATTCGACTCCTCCTTTCGTTTGTCTTCGCCTCTTAGAAGTGTTAGATACCCGCGTAACCATCAGCGGTGAATTAGCAATAAATATCGGAACTAAGATCGTATTTATACTGGTGTTAGCTTTGGGCACCGGTTATCAATCTTCGGCTCAGGAGCAACGCTCGGCCCTTTCGCGTCCAATAGAAGAAATCGTCGTAGTAGGGAAACGCCCTGGCCCGCCTCTATGGAAAGTAACAAACGGTGATAACGTATTGTGGATTTTTGGTCTCCATGGGCCTTTGCCAAAATCCCTAGACTGGGATTCGGAAAGTGTGGAGTGGATCATATCGCGATCGAGAGAATATCTAGCTCCCCCAAGTGTGTCTGTCACCAAGGCTGTAAAAAATCCGCTAAAAGCTTACAGGCTGATGAAAAAATTCAAGGCAATGAGAAAAATCCCAAACGATGAGACTCTCCAAGATGTTCTGCCTCCGGAAACTTATGCTAAGTTTTTAGAAGCAAAAGCACTGTATGCGCCGAAAAACGAGAAAATACTTAAACTTCGCCCAACGTACGCAGCACAAGAACTGACTAAAGAGGCATTGGATTCCTTCGGACTGAAGTACGATCGACGCATCTCTAAG
>JAPUJX010000380.1 GCA_027295975.1 Gammaproteobacteria bacterium | reverse complement strand
ATCAGGACTGGACCCGAAAATCCGAAGGTGTGATCGTTCTCCAATGGATCCTGTCGGCCATCAGCGTGATAGCCGGAATTCTCGCCTTCGTACCAGGTATCAACGCCGCAGCTATTCCTGTGCTGATAATCGCAGCACTACTGTCCGGGGGCGGGCTCCTTTCCATGAAGCTGATAGAAGCCATCAAGGGAGACGACGCTCCGCCACTTGACCTGCTGGTGGCCAACACCACCAAAGCCGTCACCTGGGCCAACGGCGAGCAGTTCGAATTGACATCGGTCGAGTTGAACGGCGCCTTACAACTGGCGGGAAATTTCAGGGGCGCAGCACTTCGTCTTTAGCGCCGGGACATCCAGGGATCAAGGAGTATCGAAGTGGAACTGTACAATTGGGACGCCGTGTCGATTGCATCGGTGCAACGGATAAACGAAGCGCTGAGGAACAATGCGGACGAGCTGCTGCTGACGTTCGAATACGCGGATGCACAGGCCGTCATTTGCGGAGAATTTGGTTCCTGGCAGATTGCTGCCGGCACCGCAGGCTCCCTGGTCTACCTGGATTTGCCCATCGACAGCGGTACATTGCAGCCGCCTACCAGCCAGGCGCAAAACCAGAACGGTACAGACGTTGCTGGGGTGATCGTGCGCGTTGAAGTGCCTCTACGCATCATGCCCCCTCCGGCACAGGGCGGTGATCGAACGCTGTGTTTCGACCTACGAAGCGGAGAAGGTGACGACTCCGATGCAGGGGTTCGTTTTGTTCATACCGAAGATCCTGAGAACCGTCTGGACGAACTGTCCCAAGCGGTGCTCGGCAATGCCGTGGCACGCTGCCTGACCGCCAATGGCGCAAAGGTGTCGTACGTATTCGCCAAATTGGGGGTTGCCGCAACCAACTACAGCTGGTTGACCCTACCTTATTATCACTGGTGTCAGATACAGACTGTCAAAGGCCCTGGTTATCTGGCCGTGTTGGGTTCTGCGACGGCAGACGAAAAAGAGCGTGTCGTGGACTCGCGCGCGTTGACAGGCGATCCGGCCGCGGTTTTCATGGTGTCACAGACACTGTTCATGAGTGGCGCCGTGTTACCCCACATGAACAACAGCTTCGTCAAAGGCTCTCGCTTTCATGCCCACGGGGATCATCTCCGCCTTGCCAAGCCGATCAACTTACCAACCAGAAATTTCAGCTTCCTGTATACCGCAAGGCCGGTGATCGACAAGATGGATTTATACATTTCCGGAAGCAATATGGTGGTTGTGACCGATGGTCACATGGGACTTCCCCTTGGCGCGCAATTGACCTTTACCGTTACGACGAAACTCCCGTTTACCTACGATCCAGGGAAGCGTGGGGTTGCGTTCAAGCCCGATAAGAACCCGGATGTAAAAACTCACGTGAAACTACTGCCCGGACTCGACACCATCGTTGGGTGGTTTGTTCGCTGGATTGTCAGTTTTTTCAACGAAGGCATCAACGGAACTGTGCGGAGTATCGCCAGCGCCCTGCAAGGCATGTCCAGCCCACCACCTGCAGCCGTCTCATGGACAGGTTTACGTGAGTTTCTATTGACGGACGCCAAGCTCGACGGATGTCTGGTTTTTATTGACGGATCTGCGAACTAACAACTTTGTCGATGCACACCGTGGTGGGCAGCGTTACACTCGAACAGCGTAATAAGGGGCGGGGAGTCTGATGATCGGATCGTATCGGCGTATGAATGTTGTAGTTTCTGTTCATACGTTGCGGAGTCTCTGCCTCGTTGGGATGTTCGGCTCATTGGTTGCGTGTTCTCCCGCGCCGAGCGAGTCTTTACCGGCGGAGGTGGATGTAACCGAACGGGAAATGAATTGCCCCAATCCGGCAAAATCCGAAGCCGCCCTCAAAGCGTTGGGGTTGTTGGAGAACCATGGCCCCATCGTTCCAACAGATGACCAGCTCAATAACTTGCAGAGTTTTGTCAAAGCATACCTCTATAAAGGCTGGTGCCAGGATCAGTTTCGCGAAACCGGCATACGCCTCACCGGACCCATCCTTCCCGCCAAATCGCGAACCGACGACACCGTAACCAACACCGCATTCTCAACACATGCGCGCGTCAAAGTTTATTACTCCGAAAGCGTGGTGACATGGCTGAAAAATGATCGCCAGGGAATAATTCCGGACGGTGGGACGATCGTGAAAGCCATGTGGTGGGGGCTGGGTGATGAAACTGCGGATAGCGAAATCGACGGATGGGCCGTGATGGTACGTGACAGCAAGGCGTCCCGAGATGGTTGGCTGTGGTACCTGTACTACAAGCCAGGGAACAAACCCTATACATTGGAGTATGAATCAGGTCAATACGGCTTGTCGTTCTGTCTGGCGTGTCATGCTTCAGCGACAGAGGAGTACACGTTTGCCTCTTTGAACAATTTGACCAATACCGACGTTGCCACGTTTGTCAATCTCAAGGACCCCGGGGTACAAACGCTGGCGCGTGGTGGTGGCGCCCACGACATATTGGGTGAAGTCCCGCCTGATGTGGCGGGCGATCCGTTTGGCGGTAGTGAAAAGGAAATTCTCGCATTTCTGTCATTTTCCGCGCTTCATCGTCCCCACGACGAACCGAAAGATGCATTTGTCAAACTTTTTGAAAAAGTAATCGACGATGCCGCAAAAATTGCGGCCGAGAAACCCAGGCCGCTGCCAATGGATGTGATGTTCGATCATGTCCCTCCGGCACCGGACCGACAGGATTCTCACTTCATAACCGCAAGCGCATGTACAGGCTGCCATGATGTGGCTGACCTGTTGAACGGGACAAACCCGGAAATGTCCGTGGCGGTAAACGGTCATAAATTCGATCGCTTGCCACTAATGGGGGATACCGATCCGCCGCTTGCGGATCTTTCTCCCTACGGCGAGTGGAGCGGGTCGTTGATGTCGGTTTCAGCGAGCGATCCGGTGTTCCGTGCCCAGCTCGAATCCGAAGTGGCTAAATATCCGGCTGTTGCCGCGGAAACCACCAAGCTCTGCATGAGTTGCCACGCGCCCATGGGTTATCGTTCCGATGAGGATCTCGCGGGGAACATCGCCAACACCTATAGCGTACCGAACGATAATCAAGACAACCCGCGTGAAGCCAGGTTTGGCGCGCTTGCTCGTGACGGCGTCTCCTGTGCGGTGTGTCACCACATCGCTGACGAAAATCTGGGCGAGCCGGCATCATTCACCGCACATTTCACCCTCGGTCCCGCGGATGAGTTTTATGGACCTTTTGACAACGTCAAGACCAAACCAATGGTCCAGGCTCTGGGAGTGACGCCGGTACAGGGTACCCACATTCAAGACAGCGGCTTGTGCGGCACCTGTCATATGGTGGACGTACCGGTACTCGACAATCCGGAGATACTCCTTGCTCACGAGCAAACTACCTACTACGAGTGGCGTAACAGTGCGTTTGAGAAACCAACCGACTTCCGTTCTTGTCAAGACTGCCATATGCCCAACACGAATCCCATGGATCCAGATCGAGCCCTGGTTGACAGCAAGATCGCCAACATCGAAGACACCAACTTCCCTTACACACCCCACCGCCTGAGTTCGGATGAGCTGGATACAGTTCCGCGCGAAGGATACGGACGTCATACCCTAACCGGCATCAACCTCTTTACCATGGCCATGTTTCAGCAGTTCCCACTGGTTCTGGGTTCAAACACTTTTTATCCAGCGAGACCGTATTTGACCATCGCACCACCGAAATCGTTCGCGATGGAAGAAGCGAAAAATCTTGCTGCCGAGGAAACAGCGAGGATTGAGCTGACCAACGTGACCACCAGCGCCGATGGCTATCTGGAGTTCACGGTGAGCGTCGAAAACCTCGCTGGTCACAAGTTCCCGACCGGGGTGGGCTTCAGGCGAGCATACCTCGAGGTGAGTGTACTGGACGAGAACGGAGAGACCGTCTGGTGTTCCGGATGTACGGATGATACCGGCGTCATTCTGGACGGTCCCAACGGCAATCCGCTTCCTAGCGAATTCCCGGTAAACAACGAGTACCAACCTTATTACCCGGCCATTGCCAAACAGTCCCAGGTACAGATTTACGAGACTCGTCACAAAAACGCAGACGATATTCTCACCACGAGCTTTCTAGAGCTCGATAAGGAAGTAAAGGACACCCGCTTGTTACCCAAAGGCTGGGATACGAACGGCTATCCAGACTATGACATGAACCCGGTTGGGCGAGATATTCCCGAGCCTGCGCACATCGATGTGGTGCAATTCAACCCGGAGGGAGTGAAACCGCCAGCAGGCGGAACCGTGCGGGCGCGAATCTACTACCAGGCTTTGCCGCCGTATTATCTGCTCGATCGGGTAGCGCTTCTCAACGACTACCACAAACCTGGGGACTTTCCGGAAACACAGCGGCTGTTGCATATCGTTTCGATGTTGGACCTCGAGACCGAAAGCTCCGCACATGCCATAGAGGGTTGGAAATTGCTGGTCGGTCAGGAGGCGACCGCGGCCGTGGCGTATTAGTTGGCGGATTAATGGAGACGCGTGATCTCAACTAGTTGTGCTGTTCGGTGCTCGAACACGGTCACTTCGAACCGCATCAGCCAACGGTAGGCGTTTTCCGCCCGTCCCCGTTCTCTAAGGATCATTGTCAACCGATGCTCCAGATCACGATAGAGCTGGTGTGTCGCGCGATACTCACGACGATTGAATCCATATGACACTTCTTTGAATTCCGCACCCAAGCGTCGCCACGCAACGTCAAGCTCGGTGAGAACGCCAAACAGAGAGGCCAACGCGGAGGCCAGATTGTTGATTGGCAAGTAGGCCAGAACATGAGTTCCGAGAACCGGGTCGAAAGAACAAAACGATTGCAGAGTTACCTGCAGAGTATGCTGAAGGCGCCGCAACTCTCTCGAGGTCTTGGAATCCCCACTGGCGTAAACACCAGGAAAGCCGAATGGCTCTGAGTTGGCCAAGTATATGGGTAG
Organism: Gammaproteobacteria bacterium; assembly: GCA_027295975.1. GTDB lineage: Bacteria > Pseudomonadota > Gammaproteobacteria > Pseudomonadales > Azotimanducaceae > SMWK01. The sequence continues at coordinate 1,034 of JAPUJX010000380.1, read as the reverse complement.
CGGGTGCAAGCTCATCCGCGACTGAACGCTGGATTCTCCGACGTTTGATCGCAGATAGTGCCGACACAGATCGAATATCTGCCCACGTAACCGCTCCAGCGTCGAGATTTTCTCGAAAAGATCGCTCGCAACGATCTCACCGGCAAGCGCTGCCGTTTCCCGCGCGCCTTGTCGAGTACGTGCCGCCACGGATGCGACGAGTGTCACCTGGATGCGCACCGAACTGGCGATGGATCTGCCTAGACGGTGGATCTGTGTGCGCACCGGCCTATCGGAGGGATTCGTTGCGATGTATGGGAACAGTTCCAGTAGCTCACCAAACGAACGCTCAATCTCGCTCAACCCTTCTACCAGTCGCCGAAGACAAACCAGTAGCCGGTCTTCGACGAAACTGTTGGTTCGCTGTCCGTCTTGGCGCATTCGCTGTTGTGTTGCTGCTAGTACTTCGAGCAGACTCGACTCGTTGGTACCGATGAAATCGGCGTTTTTTATCGCGGGCAGCGCCGCAACTTGTTCGCAGTAGAGTTCCACGAGCGCAATATCACCGGCGATACGCAATGCGATTGCGCCAATCGTGGATATTGCCACGCCCCACTCCTATGTAATCGCCCGCGCGGTGGGATACACCCTAGTTTGAAACGGCGAAGAATTGGATAGCCCGAGCGGGCTATTCGGTCAGGCCGACGCTGGCAAGCGCAGTACGCAACCTGTCGAGAAGGTTTTTGTCAGATAACGGTCGCATCATATTAAAGCGATCGCGCAGCTTGAAAGCGGGTACCTGGCGGCGCAGTTCCGCCAAGGCCGCTTCAGCCTCTTGTCGATTACCCTGCTGCGCTAGCGTAGCTATCAATGCCATATACGCACCGGTAGCTAGCGGACGCAGGGAAATAGCTTCGCGAGCTGCAGCGATGGCTTCATCAAAACGATCGCATTGAAAAAGGCACATTGCCTGAATTGTTTTGTATCGGGATGCCGAAGTCGAATGAGGGTCTATGCGCAATAGTTCTTCCATGCTCATGATGCACTCATCGAGA
>JAPUJX010000038.1 GCA_027295975.1 Gammaproteobacteria bacterium | reverse complement strand
AGGTAGCAGTCCTTATGGCCAGATCGGTTATTGGTTTCGACAAGGCCAAATGAGTTGAACGATCTAAAGGGAACAATTGGTGTTAGGCAGATCCGTAAGGCTCTGTCAGGAAGGCAACCGCGGTGAATTCAAAGCCATCGTCGATGCCTACTCCCAGCGTCTGCACCGAATTGCGTGGTTGATCACCCGTGATCACGGAATTGCGAGGAACGCAATCCAGAGCAGCATGCTCTGGGCGAAGTCGAACGGGCAGGGTCGGGCGATCCGCTCGACAAACTCAGGACGAGCGTGGCATATGAGTCCCTCTGCATTGGGTGTGATGGGGAGTGTGGCGCTTTTTGTGGTCGATTACGAGCCTTGACCCGATATCCCTCTATGGGGGAGTTGCGGAAGGAGTTCCTGAATCAAGTTCAGGATGACAATAGCGTGGTGTTTCTACCAACCTCAATTGACGTTTACCATTTGCTCCACGGATTTACGAAACACTAAACAGGTTAATTTCAAGAGGAAATAATGCTCGTTTCGACATGGCGCGGCGGAAGTGAATTTACCCTCGACACTGTGCCTGATCCCTCACCCGGCCCCGGCCAGGTCGTTATCAAGGTCCACTCGTCGGGCATTTGCGGCACAGACATCCACAAAACGCAGGGGCTGTTCCCGGGCACGCCCCCGGAAGTTCTTGGTCACGAATTTGTTGGCCCGATAGTAGAACTCGGCGAGGGCGTCGACTCAACGATGCTCGACAAAGTCGTCGGCTGCACGTTGAACGCCTCATGCGGTGAGTGCGAGGGCTGCAAAACGTGGTCGGCAATGCACTGCGAGCGTGAACCTCGCCTGGCCGGCGGATTTGCCGAGTACGTTCTGGTCGACCAGCGGCAGGCTCACGTCCTACCCGACGGTCTCGACCCCGAAACGGCGTCCATGACCGAGCCCGCTGCCTGCGTGGTTTCGTGCCTGAACATGCTCGGTGAAATCGAGCACGGCTTCGACGCGCTGGTTGTTGGCGGCGGTCTTCTTGGACTGTTCACGGTCGGAATGCTCAAGCTGCGCGGCGCAGGCCGAATCATCCTGTCTGAGCCAAACCCGAAGCGGCTTGCAATGGGTGCTCAGTTCGGAGCCGATGTGCTCAACGATCCAACAAAGGACGATCTTGGCGAGCTCGTGAACGACCTAACCGGCGGCTACGGCGTAAAGATCGGTGCGGAGGCCGTTGGTGTTCCGAAACTAGTGGCCAACGTCTCGAAGATGATCCGACCGCGCGGCAATCTCGTGCTCGTGGGCGTGAGTCCCCAGGGCTCGGCGCTTCCTGTCGATCTTTACGACCTCCACTACAAGGAGATCACAGTGAGCGGTGCGTTCGGAGCCGGCGACGCCTTCGGAGAAGCTCTTGCGACACTTCCGCGGCTGGATCTCAATGGCGTGGTGAGCGGTCGCTTCCCGCTGGAAGACATTGAGGCAGCGTTCGCCGCTTCGGCTGGCGGCGAGGGCGTGAAATACATGATTGCCCCTCGTTAGTCGCCGGGCGTGCAAGCGCACCTGAGCGACAGAATTCTCCCCCTTACTAACTCTCCCCCAGCCTAGGACTTGATTAAGTACCGAGCGTTCATCGTGTCTGTCATTGCGAGGAGCACAGCGACGTGGCAATCACATTTCACTAGGAAGGGATCCCCACGTCAGCCTTTGGCTTCCTCGGGATGACAACTACTTCCTCTACTTCCCGCCTTATCCCGCTGGCGCCGCCTGAAAACCAGCGGTACTCTGCGTGCGCCCAGAACTTTTGATCCCGGTTCGATTCTAAACGCACCAATGGTGCCGCCGCAGAGGTAACGCATGCCAAAATTGTCCGGTGGTGAGGCGCTCGTCAAGTCCCTTGTCCGAGAAGGCGTCGAAGTAGTTTTCGGCCTGCCCGGGGTTCAGATGTATGGAATCGTCGCCGCATTGCGTGACGAACCGAGCATTAAATTCGTTGTCACCCGCAACGAGCAGTCCACCACTTACATGGCAGACGGCTACGCCCGCTCGACAGGCAAACCGGGCGTGGTAATGGTTGTGCCGGGGCCCGGAATTTACAACGCGGGCGGGGGGCTTGCAACGGCGTTTTCCCGATCATCTCCGGTCGTGCTGATTGCGGGTCAGATACCTCGAGCCACGATCGGCAAAAACCTTGGCGGTCTTCATGAGGTGAACGACCAGAAAGAGATCACTCGCCCGATCACCAAGTGGCAAAAACTGGTACTGCGGCCAAGTGAAGTCCCTGCGGCCATCCACGAAGCGTTCCGACAGGCGCAATCAGACCGCCCGTCGCCCGTCCACTTCGAGCTCCCCCCGGAGACGATGGTCGAGCGGGAAGAGGTGACCCTGCTCGAACCGGCGCAAATTACTCGCAAGGTCCCGGAAAAATCGGTAATTGAGCAGGCAGCCAGAGAGCTTGCCGCTGCGAAAAAACCGGTCATTTATGCGGGTGGTGGAATCGCAAGATCGAATGCTGAAGTCGAACTGGTTGCGTTCGCCGAGGCGGCCCAGATCGCTGTGCTTACATCGGCTGGTGGAAAAGGCACGATCTCCGAACGGCACCCACTTGCGCTGGGCGGTTCACTGGGTCCGGCCGGCCAACTCAAGAAATATATCGAAGACGCTGATGTGATCGTTGGGATTGGGACTCGGTTCTCGATGCGCAACCAGGCGGGAAACGGTGCGCGGCTAATCCACATCGACGCTGACCCCGAAATGATCGGTCACGTTCACGAGAATTCACTGGGGCTGGTCGGCGACGCAAAGGCAACATTGCCATTGCTGATGCAGGCGTTGGAAGCGGCCGGTGGTGGCACATGGGGTTCTCCCGTGGGAGAGATCGCAGAGATTCAAGACAGGCTGGCCAACGCCGAGGAAGAACTGAACCGGCCCCAGGAGGATTACCTGCGCGCACTTCAAGATGCAGTGCCGGGAGATGCTGTGATGATCTTCGGCATGACACAGCTCGGCTACTACTCGCGTCCGAGGTGGATAACCGAAAACCCGAAGTCATACATCGATTCTGGCTACTCTGGAAACCTGGGATTTTCTTTCCCGACTGCACTTGGCGTGAAGGTCGGCAACCCTGACAAGCCGGTTGTCTGCATCTCAGGCGATGGCGGGTTTATGTACAACTCGTCCGAAATTTCTACCGCTGTGAAGTACGGCATCAACCTGGTGACCGTCATCTACAACGACGGTCACTACGGCAACGTGGCCCGCGACCTGGATGACGATTTTGGTGGTGCCTACGAGTCAGATTTTGTGAACCCCGATTTCGTGAAATTGGCCGAGGCTTACGGTGCAATTGGCCTGCGAGCTGACGGTCCGCTGGACGTAGGAAACGTAATCCCGAAGGCGCTCGAAATGAACAAGCCGGTGTTTATCGATGTGCCGGTTTCGCGAGTACCACGACCCAAGCAGTGGTCGGCAAGGGCTCCGTGGACGACACCGCAGGGGGGCTTGATCGAGTAGGGGTGTTCCGGGATCGTGACACGTCATCCTGAACTTTATTCAGGATCTCTTTTGAGTCAAACCAAGCCGCGGCCGAATCGATCCAAGTTCCCTTGTCTCGGCCTAACCTGGCCCTCGTTGTGCAACGGTTGACACGTCATCCTGAACTTTATTCAGGATCTCTTTGGAGTCAAACCAAGCCGCGGCCGAGTCGATCCAAGTTCCCTTGTCTCGGCTTACGCTGGCCTCTCGTTGTACGACAGTTGACTGTCATCCTGAACTCGATTCAGGATCTCTCTAGAGTCAAACCAAGCATCGGCCAGATCAATCCATTCT
>JAPUJX010000379.1 GCA_027295975.1 Gammaproteobacteria bacterium | reverse complement strand
CCACCGTCAACGATGGCACGAGAGTCCCGGGAAAATTCGAAGTTGTCACCCCAGCGGTCAAACTTGCAGCTTGCTGGTCCAACAATGCGAGGGTTTTGCTCCTTGGGGTTGAAGAGGTATCAACAATCTCAGGGACTTCTGCCAACAATGACGTTCTCGCTTCTCCCGCGCGAAAGTTCGGATGGGTCAATATGGCCTTGAGCTGGAGTAAATTGGTCTGCAATCCGCCAATGTGGAATTCGTCGAGTGCAAGAAGCGTCCGGTCGACGGCCGAGATGAAAGACGAGCCAGAGGCTCGAGCGCCCCGCGTTTGCAGGGAACCGGACGTACAAATCAGTTTTGCCAACAGGGGGTCGAACGATGGCGGCGGTGTGTAACCGAGGTAACCGCAGGCATCGACCCTGATCCCGGTTCCTGAAGGTTCTTTGTACGCCGTAATACACCCTCCACTTCGGGCAACGACGCGTACCTGTACGGCAAACCCCCGGGGCGCACCCACGGCTTGCTGATCACCAAGACCCAGCGAAGCGAGTGTCGCGCCCGACGCAATATGAAACTGGGCTTCAACAAGGTCGATCCCGGTGACTTGCTCGGTAACCGTGTGCTCAACCTGAATTCGCGGATTACATTCGCTGAAAAAGTACTCGCCCGTCTCGGGTGAAACAAGAAATTCCACGGTCCCAGCATTGACGTAGGAGGCTGCCCGCACAAGTTTGATCGCGTCACTGAGCATTTTGTCCCGCAGAGCAGGGTCTAGAGCTGGTGCCGGGGCCACTTCAACAACTTTCTGATTACGCAGCTGAACGGAGCAGTCCCGTTCATGAAGGTGAACCACGTTGTGATCAGAATCCGCAAGAACCTGTACTTCGATATGCCGGGGACGTATAACAAGTCGTTCGACAAAAACAGATCCGACACCAAATGCCGCCTCCGCTTCGCTGCTGCAGCGCTCAAACGCCTCTGTCATTTCCCCGGCGTCGTTGACCACGCGCATCCCGCGACCGCCTCCACCCGCCGATGCCTTGAGCATCACGGGGTAACCAAGCTCGCCGGCCACAATCGCTGCCTCCACGGAAGAAAAAAGGGATGCGGGCCCGCCAGGTACGATGGGAATATCCAAGGTCTGGGCGAGATCGCGCGCCCGGACTTTATCCCCGAACAACGCGAGCGCCTCGGGTGGCGGACCGATGAAAGTAAGCCCCTCGGCTGCGAGCCGTTCGGCAAACATGGAACTCTCGGACAAGAAACCATAACCCGGATGAACACAGTCGCAGCCGCTGGACTTCGCTATCTGAACAAGTGTTTCAACATCCAGATATGCGTCAACCGAATCTTCCACTTTGCCAATCTCATGGGATTGGGTCGTGAATCGTGTGTGCAGCGAAAGTGCGTCTACGGACGCATACACACCGACAGATTCCATGCCGAGTGCGGTTGCCGCCTTCGCAATGCGGATGGCGATTTCGCCTCGGTTACTTATCAAAACCCGTTTATGTAGCGGCATTCAATTCCTTCCCAGGTAAATCCGTTCGTCCAATTTGCGCTGCGGCTGGAAGCGCGAGTGCAGGTGCATTCACGTGCCGTGCAGCGCCGTTCGAGACGACCACCCAGCGTCCTGTTTCAGGAACAAGTTTAACGATCTGCTGGTCTTTTCTTCTCTGTGGCATTCGCGGAACTGCTCGCGGGCGCAGGTGGGGCGGCAATCCCACGATTCAGGGTTTCATACACACCTGGATAAAGGGAAGCCAGATGCAGGGCGCTCACGCCTTCCTGGAGGACAATGCCGTCCAGCGTTTTGATCGTGTACCAGGGACCATCGGGGCCCGCATGTATGACCACCCAATACTCCTGCGTGAGCAGCTGGCCTATCGGGAGAGGTTCACCTGCCGTAACATGAAACGGTAACGTCAGAAGCGCTGCGGAAAGAATCGCGCGACACAGGAAATACAAGCTTCGTAACGGCATCATTCACTCCTCGTCTGGTTTTGGGGTTAATTTGAGTTTGTCGCAGCCGGATGTCAATTCATGGTTCCACATAATCCCCGCCGCCTGTGTGGACGCGTTATCATAACGCTCAAATCGATTTTAGACTGAACTTGTCATGTCCGCAGGAGGGCAAACGTATGAAATCACCTATCTGCGATCTGCTGGGGATAGACTTTCCGCTGGTGGCGTTTACTCACTGTCGGGACGTTGTTGTAGAAGTATCGAAATCCGGTGGCATGGGGGTGCTGGGCGCCGCCGGTTACAACGCCGAAACGCTGGAAATCGAACTCAACTGGATTGATGAGCACATTGACGGTATGCCGTACGGGGTCGACCTGATTGCCCCAACCAGCATGGCTATTACCGACGCCAATAATTCCCCCGAGGAAATTCTGGCCATGGTGCCCGATGAACATCGCCAGTTCGCCACCAACATACTGGCACAACATCAGATCGATACCGCAGACGTGTACAAGGGTCAGACCGCGGGCGGAGGCGGCTTCCTGACGCCCGACAGGGCAACCAATATAATCGATGTGGCGTTTGCGCATCCGATCAAACTCATCGCCAACGCGCTTGGTGTGCCTCCGCGATACATGCTCGACATGGGTAAGGCAAACGGCGTGGCCGTTGCCGCGTTGGTCGGGGCGAAAGAACACGCCGCCAAACAGGTGGACGCAGGTGTGGACGTGCTGGTGGTGGCGGGAACAGAAGCGGGCGGCCACTGCGGGGAAGTGTCGACGCTGGTGCTGGTGCCGGAAGTTTGCGACGCGGTAAAGAACTCAAATGTCCCCGTGCTTGCAGCCGGCGGCATCGTGACGGGCCGCCAGATGGCCGCGTGCATGGCCATGGGCGCGGCAGGGGCTTGGACCGGCTCCATGTGGTTAACCACATCGGAAGCTGAAACTTCTCCAATAATCAAAGAAAAATACCTACAGGCGAGTAGCAGGCAAACGGTTCGGTCCAAAGCCCGGACGGGTAAATATTCCCGGCAACTTCGCTCGCCGTGGACCGATGCCTGGGAATCCGGAGAGGCGCCCGAGCCTTTACCCATGCCGCTGCAGTCGCTGGTGAGCGAAGCGCCGCTGGCCAAAATCACCAAGCTCGCGGAAGCCGGACATGAGGGCGCCAAACAGCTCGCAACCTCTTTTGTGGGCCAAGGTGTTGGACTGATGAACAGCATTCAGTCCACGCGCACCGTTGTGCGCGAGTTCATGGAAGATTATCTGCTTGCAGTTGAACGGCTGAGCACAACGCTGGAGGAGTGACGGATCCGCCCAGTGACGGGCGAGGCTGGGTGGAGGAAGGAGAATCCACCTCGACCCGGACGGCAGGGGTGATCACGAGCCGGGACCCTGCCCTACCTTCCAATAGAAACGGCTCTCATTGCCAATTACGGCTTGCAGTTCAGGATATTCACTGCGATAGCCAGGTTGCGGTCGCGATTCGGCGGTAGCGGGGATACTTGTGGCATCGTTGCGACGCTCGCCTGAGGCGTACCCTAAAAAATAGTTCTGTCGGGTGCATCCAAATCGCCTGAGACCGCACCTATATAACTGCCAATCGTTACTTTGGAGAACGTTGTGGAAGATATGGGTACAGGAGCAGGCCTGGGAGCTTTGGGATTCTGGCTGTTTATTGCCACCGTCATCGCGGTCGGTGTCTGGAGCAGTATCCGCAAGCGGGAGACACAGCACGAGACTATTCGGCGCGCTATCGAAAGTGGTCGGGACATCGACCCGGAACTCGCAGATAAGTTGTTGACGCTGACCGGGACCGGAAGCAAGGAGCTGGATCGCGATCTCAAGGTGTCTGGTTGGATCGTCTTGTTCCTCGCACCGGGGATGGTTTTGTTGGGATACGGATTGTCGATGGTTGAAGAAGAGATATTTCCTATTTTTTTGGGAGTCTCCGGCTTGATGATCTTTCTCAGTATCGGGATGTTCGTGGCCGCATATATGATCAAGCGCTGGTATAGCAGTGATGTTGATTCGGCAGCCAATTCGCTCTGAGGCCTGACATTCGTGCCGACTGCGCAAGACGCATTGTCCAAATCTCCAG
>JAPUJX010000378.1 GCA_027295975.1 Gammaproteobacteria bacterium | reverse complement strand
GTCGACACTGCCGAAGCAGCTTAAGCCTAAGATCAACCAGCCGTCTTCTGGGGGCCGTATTGGGAGTCCTTCTTAAGATGATGCCGTGGTTTCGCGATAGACGCATGACACAAGGGAAGGGCAGAAGTTCTTCCCTTTTTGTTTGCGGGGATTGAAATGAATATAGACAAGATCTTGACCAACGCTGAAATAGCCATCGGTGCTGCGGTAGACGAACGAACGCTTGATGAAGTGCGAGTGCGGTTTCTCGGTAAGAAAGGTGAACTAACCGCTCAACTGAAATCCCTGGGGCAACTCGACCCGGCAGAAAGACCCAGCGCGGGCGCCGCCATCAATGAAGCCAAAACGAAAGTTCAGGATCTCCTTCGTACGAAGAAGGAAGCGCTGAGCAGTGAGCAGTTGACGGCGTCCCTTGCTGCCGAGACCGTTGATGTCACGCTGCCAGGGCGCGCTCAGAATCTGGGGGGATTACATCCGGTCACCCAGGCTATGGACCGGATCGAGGAAATTTTTGCAGGTGCCGGATACAGTGTGGTGACCGGACCCGAGATCGAAAGCGATTATTACAATTTCGAGGCGCTCAACATACCAGCGCACCACCCGGCGCGCGCTATGCACGATACGTTCTACTTCGGTGACGGCAGTGTCCTGCGGACCCACACATCCCCGGCTCAGGTGCATACGATGGAATCCGTCGAACCGCCAATCCGCATTATCTGCCCCGGGCGTGTTTATCGACGGGATTCGGATCTTACCCATACCCCGATGTTCCATCAGCTGGAGGGTCTGGTGGTCGATCGTGGAATCGGGTTTGCAGATCTGAAAGGAACGGTGACCGAATTTGTACATCGTTTTTTCGAAAAAGAACTGGAGGTGCGCTTTCGGGCATCCTACTTCCCGTTCACAGAACCTTCCGCCGAGGTGGATGTGCGGTGTGTGAATTGCCTTGGTAAAGGATGCAGGGTGTGCAGTCAGACGGGTTGGATCGAAGTGATGGGTTGCGGACTGGTGCATCCCAACGTTCTCGAGATGTCCGGTATCGATAGCGAGGAGTACTCGGGTTTTGCTTTCGGGTTCGGAGTCGATCGTCTCGCGATGGTGTTCTACGAGGTGGACGACCTGCGCCTGTTCTTCGAAAACGATCTGCGTTTCTTACAACAATTTAATTAAGGGGCGTACATGAAATTCAGCGAAGCCTGGCTACGCACTTGGGTTGATCCGCCGATTTCCCGCGAGGCATTGTTCGAACAGTTGACGATGGCGGGTCTGGAGGTGGAAGTATCCGAAGCCGTGGCGGAAGATTTTACCGGGGTCGTGGTGGCGAAAGTGGTATCGGTGACAAAACACCCCAATGCAGACAAGTTGTCCGTTTGCCGGGTGGACGATGGCACTACCACACACCAAGTGGTTTGCGGAGCGCCGAATGTACGTGAGGGTCTGGTGTCGGCTTTCGCCCGCGTAGGCGCGGTGCTGCCGGAGAACTTGAAAATCAAGAAGGCGAAACTCAGGGAGGTAGAATCTCACGGCATGCTCTGCAGTGTTGCGGAACTTGGCCTTGGAGATGACGCTGATGGCATCATCGAGTTGTCAGGCGACAGCGAGTTGGGCGTCGATCTTCGTTCGAGCCTTGAATTGGATGACGTCAGCATCGATCTGAACCTCACTCCGAACCGGGGTGACTGCTTGAGTATCAGAGGTCTTGCGCGGGAGGTGGGAGTTTTGAATTCACTGCCGGTTCCCCAGATGGTTCAGGAACCGGTGCCCGCATCGATTGATGACGTTTTTCCAGTGGAGCTTGATCAACCAGCCGGGTGCCCCCGTTATCTGGGGAGGGTGATCCGCGGCATCGATATCTCCAGACCGGCTCCGTTGTGGTTAACAGAGCGGCTGCGTCGTTCTGGCGTGCGCAGCATAGATCCGGTGGTGGATGTGACCAACTACGTAATGATTGAGTCAGGTCAGCCGATGCATGCTTTCGATCTCGCTCAGATCAACGAGAAGATAGTTGTTCGCCTTGCGAGGGAAGGAGAATCGCTCACTCTGCTGGACGGGCAGGAAGTTGCCCTTGATGCAGAGACTCTGTTGATCACCGACGCAGTGGGGCCGGTGGCCATTGCCGGGGTGATGGGCGGCGAGCGCAGCGGAGTTCAGGTGGATACGAAAGATGTGTTTCTCGAGTGCGCATTTTTTTCACCCATGCAGATTTCCGGTACCGCACGCCGCTACGGGCTGCACACAGATGCCTCACAACGTTATGAGCGTGGCGTGGATTTCGAATTGCCGGCTTTTGCTATGGAACGTGCCACTTCGTTGCTACTGGAAGTGGTTGGCGGACAAGCCGGACCGGTGGTAGAAGCCGTGGAAGAGGGCGCGTTACCCAAGGCGGCCGTCGTCAGCTTGAGGCAACGCCGGTTGAACGAGCTTCTGGGGGTCGATATCGATGTCGCGGATGTGGATCAAGCCATCGAGCGGTTGGGTTTTGAACTCATGGAACGCAGCGCTTCCGAATCCGACGGGTTGTGCTGGACCATTCGGGCACCGAGCCACCGCTTTGACATTGCCATCGAGGCCGATCTGGTCGAAGAGGTCTGCAGGATCTACGGATACAACAATATTCCAAACCGCATGCCCGTCGCCGGTATACCGTTGCGCAATGTGTCGATGGAAAAATCACCTGAAATTTTGTTGAAACGCCAACTCGCTGCGCTCGGTTACCAGGAAACCATCACCTACAGCTTCGTCGATCCCAAGCTGCAGGACCTGCTGGCGCCCGGTGTTGAGCCGCTGACATTGGTCAACCCCATGTCTTCAGATCTTTCGGTGATGCGTAGCAACCTGCTACCCGGGTTGCTGGGTGCTTTGCGCAACATCGTTACGCGCCAACAGGAGCGTGTGCGACTCTTCGAATTGGGACTGTGTTTCATTCCCGGCGACGTTGTCCAACAGGTGCAGATGCTTGGTGGCTTACTCTGGGGAAGGCGCCATCCCGAAAGTTGGGTACATTCGCATGAACGTGCCGATTTTTTCGACGTCAAAGGTGACGTCGAACGGTTGTTCGCCTGGAGTGGCGAAAAGGCTTCTTACGAGCCCATATCAGACCCGGTGTTACATCCGGGCCAGGCGGCGGGAATCGTCGTTGCTGGTGAGACCGTGGGTCGTCTGGGTCGGCTGCATCCCGAAGTGGAACGTTATCTGGACCTCGGCGAAGGGATCTTCGTTTTCCAGATCAACGCAGATGCGGTACTGAATCACAGACGACGGAAACACCGGGAATTATCCAAATATCCCAGTGTGCGACGCGATTTGGCCCTGGTGGTGGAGCAGTCGGTGAGTGCCGCGAAAATCGCGGATATTGTCCATGAAACGTTGGGCGATGTTCTCGTTGACTTCAGGTTGTTTGATCTATATCAGGGCAAAGGCATTGATTCTAATGAAAAAAGCCTTGCGGTGGGGTTGACGTTGCAACATCCATCCGCCACCCTTACTGAGAAAGAAATTGGACACTACACGCAACAGGTCATTACCGCCCTGGAGCGTGATGTTGGTGCGCGATTACGTTGAACTCGGCGTAGACCGGGCGCGGAATTGTCAAAACACCGACCTGTCGCGCATAGACGGCGCGTCAACAATAGGGAGGCTCGGCCTTGGGTGCTCTAACCAAAGCGCAGATGGCTGATCGATTGTTCGAAGAGCTGGGTTTGAACAAACGTGAAGCCAAAGAAATTGTCGAGATGTTCTTCGATGAAGTTCGGAATTCGCTCCAACGAAACGAGCAGGTTAAACTCTCCGGATTCGGCAATTTCGACCTTCGCGAGAAAGGGGAACGGCCCGGCCGCAATCCCAAAACCGGGGAGGAGATTCCCATAACAGCTCGGCGCGTTGTGACTTTTCGACCTGGTCAGAAACTGAAAGCACGAGTGGAAGCGTATGCTGGAACCCAATCAGAGTGATGGACTGCCTCCGATTCCGGGCAAACGTTACTTCACGATTGGCGAAGTAAGCCAGCTGTGCGAGGTTAAACCTCACGTCCTCAGGTACTGGGAACAGGAGTTTCCGCAGCTCAAGCCCGTGAAGCGTCGGGGTAATCGTCGCTACTACCAGCGTCAGGACGTCATCATCATCCGCCAGATTCGCGGACTGCTCTATGATCAAGGATTCACCATCGGTGGTGCGCGACAACGGCTCACTGGAGATGACGCAAAGCAGGATCAGACCCAGTTCAGGTTGCTGGTAAAGCAGATGATCGTGGAGTTGGAGGACGTTCTCAAAGTTCTAAAGTCCTGATGCGAAGGCTGAAAACTCTCCAGAATTACCGTTTCGCGGCAGCTAACTTTCGTCAATCAGGGAGTTCGGGTATGATTTTTCCCCGGCTTAAGCTATTCGGGGCGTGGCGCAGTTTGGTAGCGCACTTGACTGGGGGTCAAGTGGTCGGAGGTTCAAATCCTCTCGCCCCGACCAAA
>JAPUJX010000377.1 GCA_027295975.1 Gammaproteobacteria bacterium | reverse complement strand
TTTAGCAGCTTGGAGTCGCATGGCCAAAGAAGAACAGATAGAGATGGAGGGAACGGTGGTGGATACACTTCCGAATACCACGTTCCGCGTCGAACTGGAAAACGGTCATGTCGTGACAGCCCATATATCGGGCAAAATGAGAAAAAACTATATTCGAATACTCACAGGCGACAAGGTGAAGGTCGAAATTACCCCCTACGACCTGAGCAAGGGCAGAATCACTTTTCGAAAGTAGCGGTTTGCACCCGCTAAACGTGCGATTTCATTTCGAGGTGCAATTCACCGTCTTTCACCGAGACGTGCACCATTCCGCCGTTTTTGGATAACGAGCCAAACAATACCTCTTCCGCCAGTTGGCGTTTTATCTTTTCCTGAATCAAACGCTGCATGGGGCGGGCACCCATCTTCTCGTCGTAACCCTCGTGGGCAATCCAGTCGCGCGCTTCTTCGTCCACGTCGAGTTGCACCTTCTTCTGATCGAGTTGAGCCTGCAGTTCGGTCAGGAATTTGTCCACGACGATTTTGATCACATCAATACCGAGCGAATGGAATTGAATGATTCCATCCAGGCGATTGCGGAATTCCGGGGTGAACATCTTGCGTATTGCTTCGAGGAAGTCGGCCGAGTTGTCTTGTACGCTGAAACCGATTGATGGTCTGGCGATGTCCTGTGCACCGGCATTGGTGGTCATGATGAGCACCACATTGCGAAAATCCGCCTTGCGGCCATTGTTGTCGGTCAAGGTGCCATGGTCCATCACCTGCAGCAGCAGATTGAACACTTCCGGATGTGCCTTCTCGATCTCGTCGAGCAAAACCACACTATGTGGGTGTTTAGTGACCGCTTCGGTGAGTAACCCCCCCTGGTCGAAGCCCACATATCCGGGCGGTGCGCCAATTAGTCGAGATACCGTGTGTCGCTCCATGTATTCCGACATGTCGTATCGCAACAACTCGACACCCATGATCATTGCCAGTTGGCGACAAACCTCGGTTTTGCCAACACCGGTCGGCCCCGCAAAAAGAAACGAGCCGGTTGGTTTCTCACCCGATTTCAGACCCGCGCGCGACAGCTTGATGGCAGAAGTCAGTGATTCGATGGCTTCGTCCTGCCCAAATACCACCATCCTCAGTTTGCTGTCGAGATCGCGCAGCGCCTCTTTATCCGATGTTGAAACCTGACTGGAAGGGATGCGGGCGATCTTGGCCACAACCTGTTCCACATCCGGGGCACCGATGGTTTTCTTGCGCCGGCTCTGCACGACGAGTTGTTGAGCGGCGCCCGCTTCGTCAATTACGTCGATTGCCTTGTCGGGAAGGAAGCGATCGGTGATATACCGATCGGCGAGCTCCGAGGCTGTTCTGAGGGCGCGGTCTGTGTAACGAATCTGATGGTGGTCTTCGTATCTGGACTTCAAGCCTTTGAGGATTCGGTAAGTCTCGTCGACGCTGGGTTCGAGAACATCGATCTTCTGAAACCGCCTCGAAAGCGCTCGATCTTTGTCGAAGATGCCGCGGTATTCCTGATAGGTAGTAGAACCCATGCAGCGGATATCTCCAGAGGCCAGCAGGGGCTTCAACAGGTTCGACGCATCCATGACTCCGCCGGATGCGGCACCCGCTCCGATGATCGTATGGACTTCGTCGATGAAAAGAATGGCACCCTCTTCTTTTTTCAACTCGGAGAGGATCAACTTGAATCGCTTCTCGAAATCTCCGCGGTATTTGGTTCCCGCCAGCAGCGCGCCGAGGTCGAGCGCATAAATCGAACTGTCGGCAACCACCGCCGGAATCTGATTGTCGACGATTCGTTTGGCCAGGCCTTCGGCGATTGCCGTCTTGCCGACACCGGACTCGCCCACCAGCAGCGGATTATTCTTGCGGCGCCGGCACAGTACCTGAATCACCCGTTCGAGTTCGGAATCGCGCCCGATGAGGGGGTCGATACGGCCGTTCCTGGCCTCCTCGTTCAAATTGGTGGCAAACGCCTCCAGGGCGCTCTGCTGAGAGCCTTCTCCCGTGACCGCTTCTTCTTCGGTTCCCGGGGCGGCTTCTTCGCCGTCTCCCTGGCCAAACACCTCCTTGGAAATACCATGCGCGATGTAGTTCACCACGTCGATTCTGGTGATGTTCTGTTGTTTGAGGAAAAAGACCGCACGGCTCTCTTGTTCGCTGAAGATGGCAACCATCACACTGCCGCCGGTCACCTCCTTACGGCCCGAAGACTGCACGTGGAATACGGCACGTTGCAATACCCGTTGGAAACCGAGCGTCGGCTGGGTTTCCCGGTCGGAATCTCCGGCAGGGATAAGAGGCGTCGTGGAATCGATGAATTCTTTGAGCTCCGAACGCAGTTGCTCGATGTCGGCTCCCACCTTCTCCAGCACATCCACCGCCACCGTGTTGTCCAACAACGCCAGCAGAAGATGCTCTACGGTCATGAATTCATGGCGTTTTGCTTTGGCCTCTCGAAAGGCCTCGTTGAGGGTGAGCTCGAGATCTTTGCTTAACATGGCTGATACAGAGGTTCCATTAGTCCGTCATTTCCACTGTGGAGATCAGCGGATGCTGATTTTCCTGTGCATATAGATTCACTTGTTCCGATTTAGTTTCCGCGATGTCTTTCGGATAGATACCGACTACGGCACTCCCCTGGGTGTGTACCGTGAGCATTATCTGTGTAGCCTTTTCGCGTTCCATGGCGAAGAAGAACTCCAAAACTTCAACGACGAACTCCATCGGGGTGTAGTCGTCGTTGATAAGAATGACCTTGTACATCGAAGGAGGCTTGAGTTTGGGTTTGGCGGTTGCCGTTGCAAGCCCACCCTCCTGATCGATTTTTTCGTCTCCGTCCTGTGCCCGCAAGATTCTGCTATTCATCATCCAACCATGCATGACGCTAGTCTATGACTGGACGTTGACCTTGCAAGCTTCTCTTTTTGATCCACGCCTCAAATCGTATGGATTGCCAATAAATAAGGGCTTTAAGCGATAATACAAGGATCAACGGGCCCGTGTCTTTGCTAAAAATCTCATCTAGGCTGTGAACAGCGCAGGTTTTGCGCACTGTCGGTGATCTCCATTTGCCGAGCCTGGCGACCATCACGGGCCTTGACTAGACCGGAAAATCCATGGAAAGTCCGGGCTGAGGGGAAATCAACGTACGTATTGCTTGGCATTCTGGTCGCTCTGCTCATAATTCAGGAGTTGTTAGAGTGGCTTGCGAGCGTATGAGGGCAGGAGGTAGTCGCCGTGGCCGCGGGAAATGTAAAGTGGTTCAACAACGCCAAAGGTTATGGATTCATCCTGCCTGAAGGTGGCGGCGAAGATTTGTTCGCCCACTACTCCTCTATCCAGATGGACGGTTACAAGACGCTGAAAGCGGGCCAGGACGTCGAGTTCGATATACTCGAAGGGCCGAAAGGGCTCCATGCGGTGAATATCCGCGCTCCGAGCACGGTGGACGCCAGCACCGACATGTCTGGTATGGAACCGGTAACGGAGGCCTCCTCAGAGGAGGAGGCATCTTCTCCGGAGGAGGCGTTCTCTCCGCAGGAAGCATCTTCTCCGCAGGAACCATCCTCTCCGCAGGAAGCATCTTCTCCGCAGGAACCATCTTCTCCGCAGGAACCATCCTCCGAAGACGAGACGTCCGCGTCTGAGAAAAACTCCGCTTCACATACGGCCTCCATACCTTCGACCTCCTGACCCGTTCTCGTCCGCAGGACCCGTGTCAGGGTAACCGTATGCTGACGGCGGCTAGTCCATTTTAGCTATGAGAGCCTGCCCGAACTCCGAACACTTGAGCAGAGTTGCACCCGTGGTCAGCCGTTCAAAATCGTAGGTCACCGTCTTTTCGACGATTGCCCCTTCTATGCCCTTGATGATCAGATCCGCGGCTTCCCGCCAGCCCATGTGGCGCAGCATCATTTCGGCCGAAAGCACCAGCGACCCCGGATTCACCTTGTCCTGACCCGCATATTTGGGCGCGGTACCGTGTGTTGCCTCGAACAGAGAAATGGCATCACCTATGTTGGCTCCCGGAGCTATGCCGATTCCGCCCACCTGAGCCGCAAGGGCATCGGACAGATAATCCCCGTTCAGATTCAACGTCGCAATGACATCGTACTCATCGGGTCGAGTGAGAATCTGCTGCAACATGGCATCGGCGATCACATCCTTGATAATGATCTGCCTGCCGCTAACCGGATTCTTCATTTCGTGCCACGGGCCCCCATCCAACGGCGTCGCACCGAACTCCTCCACCGCCAGTTCGTAACCCCAGTCTTTGAAAGCCCCCTCCGTGAACTTCATGATATTGCCTTTGTGCACGAGGGTCAGAGATTCTCGATCCTTTTCGATCACATATTTCAGTGCCTTGCGAATCAGCCGTTTACTACCTTCTTCCGACACGGGTTTGATACCGATGCCGCAATGTTCGGTGAATCGGATCTTGTCGACCTGCAACTCATCTCGTAGAAATCTCAACAGTTTGCGGGCGCCCTCCGAATCAGCTTCCCATTCGACGCCTGCGTAGAATGGGAAGCTGATTCGGTGTTCTCCCGAAAAATTACCATGTTGATTTTTTCCGGGGTCAACACCGGGCTGGGGACACCCTGATACCACCGCACCGGACGGTGACACACGTAAAGATCCAGTTCTTGCCGCAATGCCACGTTCAGCGAGCGGATGCCACCGCCGACGGGGGTAGTCATCGGGCCTTTGATTCCGACTAAAAATTCCCTCATGGCGGTCAGGGTTTCCTCGGGTAACCACTGATCATCTCCGTAAACTTCGAGAGCTTTCTCACCGGAATAAATCTCCATCCAGTGGATGCGGCGTCTGCCATCGTAGGCTTTTTCAACAGCGGCATTCACCACATCAATCATGACCGGAGTGATATCGACGCCGATGCCGTCACCCTCGATGAACGGGATGATGGGATTATCGGGAACGTTGAGCGTTTTATCGTCGTTGGTGGTTATCTTCTGTCCGTC
>JAPUJX010000376.1 GCA_027295975.1 Gammaproteobacteria bacterium | reverse complement strand
CTCCGCCGCCTCCGGCCGCTTCGTACCCCAACGGGGCAACGTGAGCATCCAGGTGGCAGGCAATCAGTAAGCCGATACGCACACCTGCCCAACGGACACCGGCCTGATTTCACGATCGGGCCGGTGCCTCGAGGCGGACGCCTCGAGGGTTCATCGCAGCACGAACCGCTCCAGTAACTCGATCATCGTAGCCGTGCCGCGCCGCAGGTTTTCCACCGATATTCGCTCGTTGTTGCCATGCACCCCGCGCGCTTCCTGCGCCTCGAACAAAAACGGCGAGAAACCGTAACACTCGATGCCCAGATCGCGAAAAAAATGGCTGTCGGTAAACCCCGTGGATACCGAGGGGACAACGACGGTACCGGGGTAACGATCCCGCAGGAATCGTTCCAGCAGCCTGTATAAAGCCGTTTTCGTGGAGCTTACCGCCGGGGTAAAACCCATGATGTGTTCAACGTCGATATCCGGATCGGCAATCAACACCTCGAGATCCCTGACGAACGCCTGGGGGTCCTGGTCGGGTAACAAACGGCAATCGAGCTCCGCTCCTGCCTCCGCCGGCACCACGTTGATCTTTGCGCTGCCGGTTAAACGGGTAACGGAACAGGTGTTGCGCAGGAGCGCGTGCAGGCGCGGATTCTCGAGTTGCAGCGCAAGGAGAAACTCGGCATCGTCCACCGCCGTATCAATTACCGCGAGTTGTTTGGCCATTTCGCCAGTTTGAAAAGGGGCTATGCCCTGCATCATGGTACGCACCGGATCAACTACCCGGGGCGGGAACCGGGTTTGAGCAATACGATTGAGCGCCGCCAGCAACCGGGTAACCGCGGTATGCACCTGGGGAGCAGAACCGTGTCCCGGGCGGCCATGGGCCGTCAACTTCAACCACAGGGGCACCTTCTGAGTTACTTCAACCATGAACACATTTCGCTCGGCGACCCGCTGACCCGATCCACCTTCGTTGATCAGGAATCCAATGTTCTCGAATATTTCAGGGCGGTTTTCCGCCAACCAACCAGCCCCAAAAAAACCTCCCGCCTCCTCGTCGGCCGTTGCAACAAAAACCACATCCCTGTTCAATCGCCCACCGCCCGCGTGTAATGCAAGGAACGCCTGCAACTGAACGATGCCGAGGCCCTTTGTGTCGATGGCACCCCGTCCGTATACGTAGCCGTCCTCGACCGCCCCGGAGAGCGGGTCAAACTCCCAGTACGCACGATTCGCCGGCACCACATCGATGTGGTGTAACAACACGAGTCCCGGCTCCCGGCCTCCCTCCAAACGCGCCCAGATATTGCCGCGTCCCGGCGCGGATTCGGCGGTTTCGTAAACGATCCCGGCTTCTTCCAGAATTCCGGCGAGAAACGCCACCCCGCGGCTCTCGTTTCCGGGCGGGTTGATCGTATCGATCTTGAGATATTCGCTGAGCTGGGTGACTGCCTGGGCCGTGTAGTCCACGTCCTGGGCCCAGGCTGCTCCCGACATACTCATGCCCACAGTCATGTACACACCCAACCAACCCAAACCAACCCATCGCCTCATGGTTCGTCCTCCGAATGACTCGGCGAGTATCGATGATCCGCATGCAGCACTCAATGAGGGTCCCTTCGGGGACCCCGCTCGACGGTGTTCGGGGTAAACAAATGGGGAATTCATCCCCGGTCAGGTCTTGCCCGGCGGGACAGATTCAGCTGACCCGGCCGGCACGCCAGGCTTGAATCAGCTCATCGTAAGGCACCGTCTGACCCGGAGGTTTTTCGTCATCGAGTTTGGCTTTCGGCGAGCCGGGGCGCGACAACCACTCGGCCGGATCTTCCTCGGAGTTCAGCTCAGGCCCGCAAGTACCCTGGATCCCCGCGCGCTGCAGCCGTTCGAGCACCCGGTCCTGATCCTTCGCCAACGTATCCATTGCTTCCTGGGGAGACACCTCCCCACTGAGCGCGTTGGCCACGTTCGGCCACCACAATGCGGCAAGTTTCGGATAATCAGGCACGTTGGTACCCGTCGGAGTCCAGGCTATGCGAGCCGGGCTGCGGTAGAACTCCACCAGCCCGCCGAGCCGGGGAGCGGCCTCCGTCATCGCGGCCGATTTCAAATCGGAATCCCGTATGGGGGTGAGGCCAACCAGGGTTTTTTTCAACGACACCGTTTTCGACACAACAAACTGAGCATAAAGCCACGCAGCCTTGCGTCGCTCCAGCGGGGTGCTTTTCAGAAAAGTCCACGAGCCCGCATCCTGATAACCGAGTTTCATACCCTCGGACCAGTAGGGGCCGTGGGGAGAGGGTGCCATGCGCCACTTCGGCGTGCCGTCCGCATTCACTACCGGCAGCCCTGCTTCGATCATATTTGCGGTAAACGTCGTGTACCAGAAAATCTGCTGAGCGATGTGTCCCTGGGCGGGGACCGGTCCCGCCTCGGAGAAGGTCATACCGGAAGCCTCGGGGGGGGCGAAGCGCTTCAGCCAGTCTATGTACTTCGTGAGCGCATAAACCGCCGCCGGACCGTTCACCGCTCCACCGCGGGACACCGACGAGCCTACCGGCCGGCAACCCTCGACCCGTATTCCCCACTCGTCCACGGGTATTCCATTAGGTATCCCCGCATCACCGGTCCCGGCCATGGACAGCCAGGCATCCGTGAAGCGCCAGCCAAGGGATGGATCTTTCTTACCGTAGTCCATGTGGCCATAAACCCTTTCCCCATCAATCGTCTGCACATGTTCGGTGAAAAACTCGGCAATATCCTCGTAGGCGGACCAGTTCACGGGCACCCCGAGTTCATACCCGTAACGTTCGCTGAAGGCTTCCTTCAGCTCCGAACGCTGAAACCAGTCGTAGCGAAACCAGTAGAGATTGGCGAACTGCTGATCCGGTAGCTGGTAGAGTTTGCCATCGGGACCGGTGGTGAAACTTTTCCCGATGAAATCGTCGATATCCAGCGTCGGCAAGGTAACGTCCGCCCCTTCGCCGGCCATGAAATCGGACAGCGGCACGACGTATCCGTAACGCGCGTGGGTACCGATGAGATCGGAATCGTTGACGTAAGCGTCATAGACATTATGTCCCGACATCATCTGCGTCTGCAGCTTCTCGATAACATCCCCTTCCTGGATCAGATCGTGCACCACGTGAATGCCGGTGATCTCCTCGAAGGCTCGGGTCAACGTCTGTGACTCGTATGCGTGGGTTGTCAGCGTTTCGGAGACGACACTGACCTCCATACCGCGCAGGGGCTCGGCGGCTGAGGTGAACCAGGCGAGTTCGGCGCGTTGCGCGGCAACCGAGAGCGTCGACGGCTGGAACTCGTTTTCGATCCAGCGCTCGGCATTTGCCGCGTAGTCGATCTCGGTCATGGATCCACGCCCAGGCTCGTCGCTACAGCCGGTCAAGTAAGATACCGCCAGCAGCCAGATCGAAAGTCTTCCCCAACTCGGCATGTTTTTTTCCCCCCTGTTGATCGCCAGTATAGGGTGCTGGATGGCCGCGAGCAGTTCGTTTTTATCCTTTACCCCCAGCGCATCAAGACCGCCCCGTAACCGACGCTGAGTGCCGACGCCCAAAACACGGGCCCGTCACCGATGGCAAGCCAGATCACATGAATGAACGCGCTGCCGAG
>JAPUJX010000375.1 GCA_027295975.1 Gammaproteobacteria bacterium | reverse complement strand
TTGCGGAGATGAGCACGCCGAGCAACAGGGAGCTGATTGGCGAGGAAACCATGAAGCTCAACAACAACACCGACAGAATCTGCGCGCGAAACCTCGCCGGGGCCAGTTCCTGGACGGTAGCGCGCACCATGGTGGTTGTGGTTCCCATGTTCAACCCCCAGGCCAGGATCATCACGTAAAACAGCGGCAGGCTGGGCTGAATCCAGAGCAGAAACAGAATCAGCATTCGAGTTATCTGGAGCAGCAGGAACAGGCGTCCCGGATGGCGTAGCGGCATGAACATCAACAGGATGAGGTTCGAGCCCATGCCGCCTGCGGTAAACACGATAATCACGGTGGCGTACAAAGCTGCGTCGCCCGCATAAACTTCCATCACGATGTACGGAACCGCCACGATATAGGCACCGGCGTTGAAGAGGCTGGAAAGGAGGTTCAGTCCGACGATGTTACGGATGAGCTTGTGTTCCCACACGGCTTTGATTCCAGCAATAACGTTCGGACGGGATTGCTGGGACATCGGCAGGTGGGGAAGGCGTTGTACTGCAAAAAGTCCGAGAAAAAACACCCCGGCTTCCAACATGAGTACCAGTTCCAGACCGAACTCTTCTAGTTGCCCGCCGAGGTAGACACCTGCCATGCCAGCGAGCATGGTAACAATTGTCATCACAGTGACGGTGCGTTGAATGTCAATCCGGGTTACCCGGCTCAACACCGACTGACGGGCCGGGTCACTCAATGCTTGAATATTCGCCATCAAGACGCCAAACAACACAACCCACCAGTAACTCAGAAGTCCCAGGTTGAAGATCATCGCGATCAACAGCGGCGGCAGAACCATGAGCATGTGCATCAGACTCAGGTAGCTGCGAGTGTTGATGCGGTCGCCCAGGATACCGCCGACAAACAGCACGATGAGCGGCGGAAACTCGGCGAGGGAGCGGGCAAAACCCGCCTCGTCAGCGGGCCGGTCCAGCACCCCGACCAGCAGCCAGGTAAATAGAAATCCCTGCAGGCTCATCCCCGCCATCCAGAGGCTGGAGCTGGCCAGGTACCAGGGGAAGGCGGAACGGGGCGGTAGCGCGGTGTCTGGCATGGGCTCTCGTTGTTTGCCGGCAATCATACCGTTACTCTCCAGACATTACTTTGTCGGGAGGGGTGTAATGAAAATCGGTGCCACCATGGCGTTCAGCCACCTTACGGACCCTGCTTTTGTGGTCGAGGCGGCGCAGCTCGTGGAGTCGGCGGGATTCCATTCCGTGTGGCTACCCGAACATGTGATGTTCTTCGAGCAATACGCCTCCCACTACCCGTATTCTACCGATGGCAAAATCCCCGGGAATCCGCAGGGGGTTCTCGATCCGTTTGCAGGCCTTACCTTCATCGCAGCCCGGACGTCGACCATTCGCCTTGGCACGGGTATCTGCCTGGTGCCCCAGAGGCAGCCGGTTTATACGGCCAAAGCGGTGGCGGATCTCGATTTTCTCTCGGGTGGACGGGTGGATTTTGGTGTTGGGATCGGCTGGCTGAAAGAGGAATTCGACAACCTGGACATGGATTTCAAGACCCGCAGCCGCCGCTGTGCGGAGTACATCGAGGTAATGAAAGCCCTCTGGGCGCCCGGTATCAGTTCTTATTTGGGCCAGACCTACCGCATCGATGCCTGTCATTTTTATCCGAAACCAGTGCAGAGTCCCCATCCCCCGATTTTTTTCGGTGGCGAAAGTGACGCGGCGCTCAGGCGCGTGGTGGCACAGGGTGACGGCTTGTACGGCTTCAATCTCGATCCAGTCGAGCTCGAAGAGCGTCTGCAACGATTGGCGCAACTCGCCGGCGAGCACGATCGGAGCCTGATTGATTTTCGAATATTTGTGGGTCCGAGCACCAAGCCGATCACCGTGGATAGCGTTGCCCGATACCGCGATCTTGGCGTCGACCAGCTCATCGTTCCTCTCATGGCGGGTAACATTGACCGCCTGGCACGCCGGGTGGACAAGATGCGCGAGATCACGGGAACCGTCGCCTGATCTAAAAATTAAATTAAATCATTGAGTTACGATAATTTTCGAGAGTGTTCCCATTACATCCCCGTTACAGACAGCTTGATGCCGGGGAGGGAAACTAACGGCTTTAACCGTGGTTGGACCGCTGCATGATGGTAGTTCGTAGTGGAGAAGCAACCCGCACCTGGTTCCGCTCGGAACGGGTTTTCCTGGTGGATGGACAGTGGTTTTTCCACGTCCGCGAAGACGTCGACATCGGGCCTTACGAATCCCGGTTCGAGGCCGAGATCGAAGCCGGCATGCTCAAGGAACTGCTGCGGGAGAGCGTTTCAAGTACCAGTTCCCTGGCCATTATCCGGGAGTTCATTCTGGACTCATACGCCATGGGCCGGCCCTTGACTCCCAATTTTCGTATGGCCCTGGAACAACAAGAAAGCTGAAAACAGGCATAATGTCTCCTTCACAAGGGAGGGGATGTATTATGCCGCGCCTTCGCCAAGTCAACCGTGAAGATGCCCCGGAATCTGTCCGGCACATGTACGGATTTCTGTTCGGAGACCGCGACCCCGTGGCGGAACCCGGAACGGCAACCGGCACTCCAGGAAACTGGTGGACGGTTTTTGCCCTCGTACCCGATTGTTTCAACCATGCCGTGGATGGCTTCCGCCTGTACCAGAGCCCCAAGCGCATGCTCGATGCCAAGCTCAGAGAACTCGGCCAGACTCGAGCCGGTTATGTACGCGGCAGTCACTTCGTGTTTTCTCAACATTGCAAATCCATGCGTTCCCTGGATTTTACCGAAGAGCAGATCGAGGCGATTCCGCATTGGCAGGCGGCGGACTGCTTTTCCGAACTCGAGCGACTGATCCTGGCTTATGCGGATTGTCTGGTGCGCGAAAGCGGTCGCACCCCCGACGGTCTGTTCGACGCCCTGAAATCACATCTCTCCGACGAGGAAATCCTCGAGTTCACTTACGTTACCTGCATGTACGATATGCACGCCACCATGTGCCGCGCCCTGAAACTCGAATACGACAACGTTGAAGAACGCATAGCGGAGATTCCGGCGCCGGACGACTACGAAGGAAACATTATCCCCGGGGTGGACGAGTGATCGGATTTCCAAAATTCGGGTAAATCGGCCCTCCAGGTCAGGCGTTTACCGCATCCAGGTATTCCTCGATTCTATTGAGGTGTCCTTCGACATCGGTTAATCCCGCGTTGTGGGTCGC
>JAPUJX010000374.1 GCA_027295975.1 Gammaproteobacteria bacterium | reverse complement strand
ACCACTGGCGGTAATGAACACACCCTCTTTGCCCGTTGAGCGGATAGCGCCCCAGACCGGTACCGGCTGAGCGCGGGCGGCGCTGGACATCGATTCGCCCATGTACACTTCCTGATCCTGATAGCTCACGGTAAGCTTGATATCGAGTTTCTCGATCAACGCCCCGCCCCGGGCAACCTGAGAACGAACCTGTTCACCCGAGGACACCGTTCGTACGCTACCGGCCCAGACACCAACCATGTCCGGATATTCTGCGGCACAAGCGCCGCTAACAAGAATCCCCAACAACAAACACGTTAGTTTCTGCACGCTCTATCTCCTGCTCTAATCCTGAGAGGTAAGGAGTCCGTTCCAAACTACTTGATATTCGTCGCCAATCAACCATTGTTTAGATTGAATCGCTCTAAGTGACGTTCCTGTAATTCCATCCAGGACTCTGTACGGACATCCAGTAGCGACCGAGGCGGCTCGCCTTGCTATTCCTTGTTATTCACCAGACTGGGATCTGCAATCCAACCCTCCACCGTATCCAACTCGATTGGCGCTCCGAATTTTCCATCGCTCTGATTCGCCGCCCACGCCGCCTGAATCGCGCACAGCCAGGCATCGAGTTCATCCCCCGACGGGTCATCGGCAAGACTCAACGGCGCACTCGTGTCGAACCCAAATGCTGCGCGAGACCGCTCAGCCAACTGCGCGAGAATGTCTACTCTGGCATCGTACAAACAAGCCGTTTGCGCTCGCCGATCATCGGTTTTGTATCTCGTTCGGCCAATCATCGACCGGGCCAGGGCACCTGGATACGCCTCGACCACCACTCGATCATTTATCGCGGTGTGATGATATGGGAGGTAGACGCCCGACTTGAGCAATCGAGGGGCACCCTCAAAGAACATCAATCCAACCGGCGTGTAATGGAGTGTCTGCGGGCTTTGTGCACGAGTGCGCGTATCACAAACGCGTTTGTGCTGTTTATCTCCCCACGCCCGAGCCGCTTTGTAGGTCTCAAAAACAGCCCGAAACTCGGTTCTGGTCATCGTTCCGACCAGAGCAACGTACTGTGACCACTCGCTGGGCCAACCAATGTTTTCAACGAACTTTCGCGATTGAGCAAATGGAAAATCAATTCCCATCACCCACGGACCCGGTCGTAGAAGTGCTTCTTCGAATGCTTCGAAATCACTCCAGCGGACAAGCTGGTCCAGCGTCAACGTCACGCCATCGAACGACGCGATCGCGCAGGTCAGCGATTTCTTTGCCGAAGGCCGGCTGGTAAAGTCGATCCCGTAGAATTTATGGTTTTCCATGAAAGCTTTCGAATGAAGCGGAATTTCTGGCAGACCCAACGGCTAACCATGCGAAGGGGTGAACGACTCTATATTCCTTGCAGGCCAGGTTCCCTCCGAATCTGAGTAGCTAACCTGAGACTACCAAACCATGAACGTGCGGTTCCACCGACGAACGAGCCCATTTCTCGGCGGGAACAATTCCGGCTATATTACGTATGCGTAACGGCTAACCGATTGCGACCATTTGTCTATATCTGGAGACTCAAGAGATGGCTAAGAAACCCAGCTACATCGGATTGCTGAATGCAATCGCCAACGGTGAGCGCGGCGGATACGAATTGTTCAACGCCTGGAGCAACAGCACCAGCGACGAAGCATTGCAACCGACCCTGAACATGATTGCGGTGCGCGAGATGGAACACAGTTGGGCGTTTGAGAAACGGCTTACCGAATTGGGTTTCAGTTTGCGATCCGCAACCAACAAGTCGCTCAACAAACACGTCAAGTTGTTAAAATCAAAAGCCACCGATGAGGAAAAATTCGCATCGTTCGGGTTCGGATCGGCGGACGACGCCCGAAGCGAAACGGCTGACGCTCTGTTGCAGATCCTGTCCGACAAAAGTATCGATCCCCAAACCGGCGCCCTGATGGGTCGATTTATCAGCGAAGAACGCGACACAGGCCGGCGGTTGAGCAAAGCGTTTCGGGCCATGAAAGCGCGCAAAAAGAAACAAACCGCCTGAGCATCTGTAACGGCGCCCGCACCCGTTCCAGGCTTCGACCGATGGACGTGGCGCACATTAATGGCTTGTTAACCATGGCACGATCACAGACAAAGTGACGGCGTGATACGTCAACACGGAGCTGCGTCCTGGTTATGAACAAGCTATTTCAAATATTTGCCGGGGCCTTGATGGCCGTCCTACGGAAGCTCGACAAACTCCTCTACCGTTCCGATTCGCCGCTGTCACAAGGTGAAGTCAATCGCGACCCCTACAAGGCATACAGATCCGGGCTTTCCCAGGGCCCGCTCCTGAGGTCGCTGGCCAATCGAGGCTGGCTGGTGATGGGTTTCGAAGAGGTGCAGGCTGTTTTTCTCGATCCTCGCTTCAGCAGTGATCTGCGCACCAACAAGTTTATTTCGCGCGTTATCAAGGCGGCCGCCGGGGGCAAGAGAGTTCCGCTACTCGACGACCCAACCATGATCAATCGTGATCCCCCTGACCACACCCGCCTGCGTAAACTCGTACAGCAGGGATTTCTCCACAAGTACATCCAGTCGTTGGAACCGAGAATCGAATCAATCGTGGCTAAGTGTCTTGATAGCTACGATTGTGAAACGGGTCAGTTCGATATCCTGGAGCAGCTGGCACGGCCGCTGCCTGCCATCGTGATCGCAGAAATGCTGGGTCTGCCAGAGAAAGATATGGCCAGGTTTCAACAGATGTCCGGGCAGCTGCTGGGCCTCACCGCCCTGGGCAACGACGAACTGATGCAAGCGGGCGCCGCGGCCAACGATCAGCTCGAGGAATATTTCAAAGAGGTGATCGAACAGAAACGAAAATCTCCCGGACAGGATCTGATAGGTCGCCTTATCGCGGTAGAAGAGGAAGGCGATCGATTGTCTGCGGTAGAAATGTATTCCACCTGCGTTCTGCTGCTCGTGGCCGGACATGAAACCACGACCCGGCTCATTTCAAACGGCATGTATACGTTGCTTGGGCACCCCGAACAGTTGGAGTTGCTCAAGCGAGATCCTTCGCTGGTACCCAATGCGATCGAAGAGATGCTGCGCTATGAACCGCCCGTTCAGTTCATGGCGAGATTTGCCCAGACCGACATGGAGTTTTTCGGCAAGAAGATCAAGAAAAACCAGATGATTCTGCCGATCATCGGCAGTGCCAACAGAGACCCGAAAGCCAACGAAAATCCGGATGTGTTCGATGTAACGCGCAAGGACATCAAGCACGTCTCGTTTGGCCACGGCATACATCTTTGCCTGGGGCTTAATCTGGCAAGGCTGGAAGCCAAGGT
>JAPUJX010000373.1 GCA_027295975.1 Gammaproteobacteria bacterium | reverse complement strand
CCTTGGGGCGGTATTGGTTCAGATCGTTCTGCTGGATATTGTGTTCTCTCTTGATTCGGTGCTGACCGCGGTCGGCATGGTCACTCAGATCGGCGTCATGGTCGCGGCGGTAGTCATCGCGGTGTTGATCATGCTTGTGGCCTCCGGCCCCATCAGCCGATTCGTAAATGAGCGTCCAACGCTCAAGATTCTGGCCCTCAGCTTCTTGCTGCTGATAGGCGTTTCGCTCATTGCGGAAGGCTTAGATTTTCACATTCCGAAAGGCTACATCTACTTCGCCATGTTTTTCTCGCTCTTTGTGCAAGTGCTCAACCTACGGTTGCGCAAACCGGCCGCAGAGCCGGTCCATCTGCGGCAGCGCTATGTAGCGGATAATGGGGAGGGCGGCACCGCGGCGCCAGCCGGCAGCTAACAATATGCCCCCGCTTGCGTCAATTCAAGCTCTGACGCAGACTCGAGCCGTGCCTTGGAATGAGTTGCCTTTTCGCCGGCTGGCTATTATTTCGGTCGTCGCGCTCAGCGCGTGTCAGGGGCTCGCGGGGACGCAAGTCGAGCCGACGTCTGAGGTCGTACCTGCAACCGACGTTCCGCTCCCAACCGATACTTCTACGCCGGAGCCAACTCCAACCGAGACGCCGACCTCTGTCCCTACTCCAACAGCAACCGAAACGCCGCTGCCGACCGCAACTCCCACCGAAACCTTCACGCCCACGCCGCTTCCTGCGGGTTGGGTGGAGGTTCCAGACGTCATAGGAATGCAGTATCTTGACGCCCGCAACCTCATCATCCGCAGCGGCCTCAACTTCGCCTACCGAGATGTGCTCGATCTGGATCTACCCAGGGGAAGCATCCTTATCCAGAACCCGGTTCCCGGTATCGGTAAGCCTGCCGGCAGCCTGGTATTCCTGTTCCGTGTCTTTCATGCGCCGCCAGCGTTGGTTAACGAAATTTGCTATCCACTTCGCCTGATCACGACCGGAGGCAGATTGCTGTTCTATGTCGATTTGGAGCAGGACCAGAAGTACCAGATCCTAACGGACTTCCCCTACGGCGAGACCTCGCTTTTTGACTCGCAGATGTTCTTGCTGGATTCTTTTACCAACAGCAAGCAGGACACGGTTGACTTTATCGCTCCGTTTACTGCCCGCTACGTCATCGCGCTAGGACCGTATTCCATTACACAAAACGATCTTGATGACAGCAATGGCGCCGTGCACGCCGGCTGCTTGTACGTGATTCCCGTCGCAGATTGAACTGGAAATTCGTGTTCCGGGGCACTTCCGTCGCGCTGGTTGCGCTTGTGATTCTCGGGGTTGCAGGCTATCGATCGCTGCCGCGCGTATTTCCAGGCGTTCCCTATGGCCCGACGCCGCGCCCTCCTACCATTACTGCACTCAGAGGAAACCTGCCCACCGGATGGCCGGGACTGGCGACCCGTGCAACCTACGCGGGTTCGGAGCCCGTGCCATCTGGAAGCGGTTTTATCTTTCGGTTACCAGCTGGCGGCGCCGTGGCCGCCGCGGCGGCCCACAGCTTTGACTTATCCGGAGAACTCCTGTCCGTCGAATTCAGCCACGAAGAGGAGTCTATTGAGCTCGATATGCTGCACGGCGTTCCCGGCGAGCCGAGAACGCTCAGCATGAATCTGAGCAACGACTATGTGTTGTTCTCGGTGCAAGAAAAGGAGTCGCTCGGCGAGGTTTTGGAGCCAGACGAACGTGGATTCCCGCAGCCCGGCGAGCGCATCGTGCTGTATCCTGGCTTTGGGGCGGAACACGGAGAACGCTGGGGAACGATCCTGGAGTCCGATCGAAAAGGGGCCTGGGCCATCATGGACGAAGCGTTCGAGCCGGGAATGATGAGCGGCTCGCCGGTCGTCAGTTTTCACACTGGAAGGGTGGTCGGGATGGCGCTGGCCGCGGGCCTGCGGGAGGGGCACACGGTGATCGGAATTCACCCCATCGGTTCACTGGTCGAGAAGGGGCTTGAGGCGGTGGACTTTATCCCGCTCTCAGACTACTCGCCGAAGGAATAAACGTAGCTGGCTGGTTGCCGCGTAATGCGCGTCGTAGGAACCACCACCAACACCCCAGCTCCCTCTTGGCCGATATCAACTGAAATATTGGCGATGTTGCCGGCGCCGAGCGGTATGGTTTCGACGGTGGTTTCATCCCCGAACGAAATCCAGGCCAGTCTGAATGTCTGGGGCAGCTCGTTCCGGATACGAACCCAGCCCTCCGCCTCCCATCCGCCGTCGTCTGATTCGAAGTCACTAAAGTAGCCAATTTCGGGAATGGAGATGTCGTCGAGCATCAATCCCTCACCGTTGGCGGCTAGATCTGTGATGTATTCGAACCGCAGAACAATTTCTTTCCCTGCATAGTCTGAAAGATCGACAGTCTCTTCGATCCAGTCGGAAAAACGTGAATCTCCCGTATAGCCCCATCCATAGCTGTTGAGATTTGGATTCTTATCAGTGCTCGAAGGGGTACGCAGGATCTCCCAGCTTTCCCCTCCGTCCTCAGAGACGACAAGAAATACGTAATCCCACCCCTCCTCGATGTTGTACCAGGTCTGATAGGAGAGGCTCACCGGGCCGCTGACATCCGTCAAATCGAAGGTTTGAGAGAGGCGCATGTCGGCGGTATCCCCTTTGTTTGACCAGAACGCGTAATCGCCTGAGAAGGGATCAGCGGGTAGAAGCTGGACCTGTTCCGCGCCATCGAAGGTCATCGTCCGCTGCCCTTCACAAATCAAACGGATGTAGTGCACGCCGTACTGGCTGACCTCGCGCTCTTCTTCCTCCGCCGGGCAATCTACTAGAGTCTCCGTCTGCCGCGTCTGGCGCAACTCCGAAAATAATTGATACCCGTAGCGGCCATCCTCTATTTCGGTACTGTCCAGATAGTTGGCGA
The DNA here is from genome assembly GCA_027295975.1 of Gammaproteobacteria bacterium. GTDB lineage: Bacteria > Pseudomonadota > Gammaproteobacteria > Pseudomonadales > Azotimanducaceae > SMWK01. Next base: position 453 of record JAPUJX010000373.1, on the reverse strand, counting down.
TCACCCAATCCAGGACCACCCCGTCCGCGCCGTAGGTCTCTCCGGTCAGTGGATCCACCGCAGCGGCGTCCTGGAACGCAAGATCGATACCCTCCAGGCCGTTTGCGGGATGGGTTGCCATCCGCTTGGTCAGGTCATCGCCGAAACGGTCGTAAAAGTAATACATAAAAAGCGATGCCGCTCCGTAGTTGGGCCCTGCATCATCGGGATCCCAGTCATTCAGCGAGCGATCTGGATTGTCGGTGTACAGTGGGTGGTTGACGGCTGTGCCAAATCCGTTGATGTGCGCCGAGAGCTCGGCCAGCCCCTCGCTCACCCAGGTAGTCTCATCGATGTCACCAGTGAAATTGATCATATGCTGAAACTCATGCGCCAGAACCGCATAGGTGAATTCTTCGTCTAGCTCGACCGTCGAGGCGTTGAAGTAGAACATCTCGTGGCCGTTCGAATCTT
>JAPUJX010000372.1 GCA_027295975.1 Gammaproteobacteria bacterium | reverse complement strand
GCCGATCACGGCCCACTCTTCCACGATCGGGTCTATGGAAGAGGGTATCCACGCTGCACACCAACCATGCTATCGGTGCCATAAACCGTATCATCGACATGGGTGTAGAGCCCTATATGCTTTCCTCGGGTCTCATCGGGGTGCTCGCCCAGCGTCTGGTCCGTTCCACCTGTGTCGCTTGCCGAACCACCTTCAACGCATCCCCCGATGTCATCGAGCGATACGGATGGCAGGATGAAGGTCAGGTCCAGCTGACCCGGGGTCGGGGATGTGCAGAATGTTACGACTCGGGATACAAAGGCCGATTCGGCGTGCACGAAGTACTGGACGCGGATGAAAAGCTGCAACGCCTGATCACCACCAACCCGGCCCGTGATGATTTGAGCCGTTATCTGTCCGAACGCAATTTTCGCTCCATGTTCGATGACGGTCTCGACCACGTACGTAGTGGTAAAACAACCATCGAAGAGATCTCCAGGGTGCTGAGCAGTTGAGGGCGTTATGCCGATCGAATTTGTGAATTTGGCAGAAGATGCCGGCCTGACCAAACCGTCCCTCGGGTCCCAACTGAGACGATTCGCCGCCCGAAAACCGACCAGCGAAGACCGCCTGTTTTTTACCGAGCAACTTGCGTTACTACTCGAAACCGGTACCGCTCTTCTCACTGCATTACAGTCGTTGCGAAAACAGATCGGCAAGCCTGCGATGGCTGCCCTGATAGACGATCTCATCGACAACGTGACGGAAGGCAACACCTTCTCTCATGCATTATCGAAACATCCGGAGCTCTTCTCCGCGACCTACATCAATCTCGTTGCGGCCGCTGAGTCCGGTGGATTCATGCATCGCGTGCTGGAAGAATTGGTGAACATGGAGGAAAAGCGGGAAGAGTTACGCAGCACCGTGTCGAGCGCCTTGTCTTACCCCGGGTTTCTCCTGGTGTTTTCCTTTGCCGTGGTGATTTTTGTTCTCGTCGCGGTGTTTCCGAAGTTCGCCGATCTGTTTGAGGGCATCCAGGACGAACTTCCGGTGACCACGGTATTTCTGATGGGGGTGAGCAGAGTGTTGCTGGCTCATTGGGTCGCAATTCTCATCGGGCTTGCAGCCGTGGTGATAATCCTCGTTTGGTGGTTTCGTACCGAAACCGGCATCGAGTTCATCGACAGAGTCAAAATGCGCACACCGCTGCTCAAGGGTATCTTCATCCAGGTCTATCTGATCCAATCGCTGCGGGTGATGGGCCTTTCAATGGCGAACGGGGTCAGCGTGCCGGACACCCTCGTATCGTGCCGCGAGGTGGTGAGCAACAAGTCCTTCCAGGATTTTCTCAACCGCGTGGAAAAGAAAGTGAGCGAGGGGGCCGGATTTGCCATCGGTTTCATGGAAACCGATTTTATTCCGGTGACGGTCAAACAGATGATCAGCACGGGTGAAGAGAGCGGCAACCTGCCGAAAGTGCTCGGGCGCATCAGCGAATATTACGAGCGGGAATTGAACAAACGCCTGGCTACCTTTGCGCGCACCATCGAACCTTTGATGCTCGTATTCATGGGGGGAGTGGTGGGACTCATCGTCAGTTCGCTGATCCTGCCGATTTTCAAACTATCCCAGTCGGTTTAACCGCACTCCAGTTCACGTTTCCGGCCTGGATTCCCAGGAATGGGTATTGGGTCACACAACTGTCGGAGTGGAAGTTTAGAGTAGACGACATGGCTGTTCTCGCAGCGTAGCAACTGGACTTTGCACTGATGAAACTAACAATTCGACGAACCTTCGAGAAGGGTTTTACCCTCGTTGAACTGCTGATTGTGGTCATTATCCTGGCAATACTCGCGGCCATCGTGGTTCCGCAATTTGCCTCATCGACAGACGATGCCGGTGTTTCTTCGCTGGATACGACCCTCAACAACGTACGTGCGTCAATCGAACTGTACAAACATCACCATGGAGACTATCCATGTAAAAACACCTCCGTGGCATCATCGTGCCCCAACAGCGGCACTGCGGGCACGGGTACCGGAGTTTTGACCGATTCGGTGACCTTTATGGATCAGATGGCCATGTACACCGACAAAGACGGCAAAGCCTGTAGCACCACCGACGCGGCCTTCAAATTCGGTCCGTACCTGAAGAAGCGTAACTTCGAGGCGAACCCGATCACCGCGGACAATGTCATTGTCATGTTGAGTACGGGCGACCTGGTTATGGCCGGAGACAATCCAGCCGCCGGATGGAAGTTCGACGTGCTCACCGGACGATTCATTGCGAACGACTCTGTCAACGTGGACATAGACGGAAACACTTACGACAGCCACTAACTGGTTTTTGTCTTCAAACTCCTGCTTCGCTCGCCAGTCCCAACACGAAAATACGAACGTGGGCGGGAACTGACTGACGGACAGGTCCGGGTCACCAACATGGTGGGCATCCATGTGAATCGCCAGTCCCGAATCAACCTTCGGAAAAACTTCAACGGCCCGAACGGATTCAGTCTTGTCGAACTCATGGTCGTTGTTGCCGTTTTGAGTGTGATCGCCCTGGCGGTGGCCCCGCGGGTTTCCAGCCTCAGCCCACAGCAGCTGGACTACGCGGCTGGCGAGATCGCGGAAGCCATCCGTTTTACCCGCAGCGAGGCGATGCGACTGGCGGAGCCGCGAGGATTCGCTCTCGACACGGGCGAGAAACGAATTCGAGTATTCCGTCCGGTATCGCCTGCACAGCCTGGGGAACCGGTAATATTCGACGTGAGAGATCCGGTCAGTAAACGCCTGTTCGATGTTGATCTGGACAAACTCGAGTACGCGCGGGTGGATAGCCTGACGCGAAGTTCCAGCTATCGGGGTACTTGTATCAAGCCGGCAGACGCATATTTCGACGCCACCGGTGTGGCATGGTGTGCGAAGCCGGACAACGTGCTCCTCGAGAACCAGCAGATTACCCTCACCCTGGGTTCCCAGGTACGGGTAGTTCGGCTCGACGGCATTACCGGGCGGGTGAGCATCCAATGACACTCGTGCAAACGTCCGGCAACCGCGGTTTCAGTTATGTGGAAGTGCTGATAAGCATCGTGCTGATCGTCATGACCCTGATTCCCGCCATGAATGCACTGGTGCCTGCGATTCAGGGAACAACCGTGCACGAGGAGGTAGTCACCGAACACTACCGGCTGAGAGCTAAATTCGAAGAAATCCTCGCTCAACCCTATGACGATCTCTTCAATGAAGCGATCGCCCTCTGGGATCCCACTGTTCCATCAGCTCTCTATTCCGACCCCGTGGCAACTCAGAACCGGCGCCTGGTTTATCTCGCGCGCATCGATGCCGACAACGCGGATGCCGATGACGACCCGTTTACCGGCACCGAAAACGATCTCCTCTGGATCAGGGTCAGCATCGATGGAAACTTTCGCGCCCTCGAATCCGTGGTCAGTCCCTATGACTAACGCGACGAACCAGGCGCGGGGATTCACCCTGGTGGAAATTTTGCTCTCCCTCGCCATTGGCGCCATCCTGCTCACGGCGCTGGCGGACGTGGTGGCGCAGTCTCTGCATGCCGGAGACAGGATTCAGCGGCAACAGCAGCTTGCCAGCGAAGCCCGGTTTGCGCTGCGGCGCATGGTGAACGCGGTAGGCGTAACACCCCGGCTGCTCCTTCCCTCACCGGACCTGCCAGGCACGGGCTGGTCCGAGCATATCCGCGAGCAAACCATTCCCCCGTCGGCGCCCGAATCCGGCAGTGTCTGGGCATCCGCCGTTCTCGCGGTCACGTTGTCTCACAGCGTCGATCTCGATGGCAATGGTATCCCCGATGCGGACAACGACGGTGACGGTCGCATCGATGAGGACTTACCGGACGACATTCACCTGGACTACGCCTCCGGCATCAAAGGTATCGACGACGACGGTGATGGTTACGTCGACGAAGCCCACAGCCACAACGACGACGAGTTCGAGGCCCTCAACAACGAAGACTGGGTGAACGGACAAGATGACGATGCCGATGGCAGCATCGATGAGGATCCTTCCTCGGACATGAACGCAGATGGTTGTCCCGGCATCTGCGGGGTGGATGACGATGGCGACGGCAGTGTTGATGAAGGTAGTGACACCGATGACGACGAGGACGGCGGTACCCAGGAAGATTGGCTTGATCCGGTGGTTTTCCATCTCGTCGCCGGTGAGTTGGTCGAACGCACTCCGGTGCCCTGGGATACCACGGCGGACAGTGTCGTTGACGGGCGCGACTATGTCGCGTCCACGATTGCCGAAAACGTCACTCGCTTTCGGGTCGAACGCATACCTCCGATCGATGGCGGTCCGGTGCAGATCGACCTGACCCTGGTGCTCACCGATCCGCTCACCGGGCAGACCTTCAGCCTGCAAACGCGGGTGCGCGTCGGCGGTGCACTGTGATGCGCCACACCTTCATCAGCACCCCCCTTATCAGCACCCCCCTTATC
>JAPUJX010000371.1 GCA_027295975.1 Gammaproteobacteria bacterium | reverse complement strand
CCATCGGCTTCCTCGAATGGCAAACCCAACCAGCCGAGTTCGGCCATGGTGTGCCAGTGATCCCGGCTGAAGCCGAACTTGCTCCCGGCCGATTTGATGCGCGAAGCCAGATCGTAATTGTCCTGAATAAAACGCGCGACGCTGTCCTGCAGCATCCGCTGCTCCTGGTTGAAATCAAAATTCATCTGGACGACCTCTTGATCCCCAATACGTTTTTGGCGATCACGTCCTTCTGCACTTCGCTTGCTCCGCCGTAGATGGTAAATGCGCGGCTGGCGAGATAACCGCTCATACCGTCTTTGGCGAATTTGTGCCCGACGGGTTTGCCCCATCCAGCGGTGTAGATGCCACCCGCCTCGACGGTCAACTTCTGGATGCGCTGCTGAATCTCCGTGCCTTTCAGCTTCAGAATCGAAGATTCCGGACCCGGCGCCGAACCTGCCGACGCGCTGGCGAGGCTGCGCAGTTCGGTGAACTCGCTTGCCATGAGGTCGATTTCGAGTTCGGCAACCTTTGCCCGGAAGGCCGGCTCGTCCATCAGTGAGCCATTGCCGCGCTTCACGGTTGTAGCCTGGCTCTTGAGTTTTTCCAGCGCAACGACGGATCGAGAGATACCCGCCAGTCCCGTGCGTTCGTGCTCCAGTAGACCCTTCGCGTATGTCCACCCTTTGCCCTCTTCGCCGATTCGGTTCTCCACGGGAACCTTCACGTCGGTGAAGTGCACCGTATTCACGCTATGGGCGCCGCCGAGGGTGATGATCGGCTTCACCTCGATCCCCTCCTGCTTCATGGGAAACAGCAGGAAGGTAATTCCTTCCTGTTTTATGCCCGAATCGTCCGTGCGGGTGAGGCAGAAGATCCAGTCCGCTATCTGGGCCATGGTGGTCCACATTTTGGTGCCGTTTACGGTGTAGTGGGTGCGGTCTTCGGAGAGTACCGCCTTGGTTTTCAGGGAGGCGAGGTCGGAACCGGCACCTGGTTCGGAATACCCCTGGCACCAGTTCACCTTGCGTGCACGAATGTCGGGAAGAAATCGTTGCTGTTGTTCTTCATTACCGTGCGCCATGACGATAGGGGCGATCATGCCGATGCCGAAAGGCATGTCCCAGGGCAGAGTTGCTCTGGCCGTTTCCTGCTCCCAGATATAATGTTGGGTGGGCGTCCAACCCGGGCCTCCGAACTCGGTAGACCATTTGGGCACGTCCCAGCCGCCTTTGTCTCTTGCCTTCCTGAACCAGTCCAGGCGCCACAGATTGTAGTCTTCGCCTGCCTTGTAGGCGTTCTCGGCAAAAAAGCTGCGCACATCTTCCCGGAAAGCGAGATCCTCGGGGCTGAGCTCGATGTCCATGGTTGCAGCTTCCTCCCGATAAAACGAAAGCTTAACCAATAATTGAATCTTTTACCTGGAATGCGGTAAAAGGTGAGCTATTGCGCTTACTTGAGCGTTTTCCCGAGGATCTTTTCATGAACTATGAGACCCTGATCTTTGAGGTAGCCGACGGGGTTGCCACAATTACCTTCAATCGCCCGGAAGCGGCTAATGCAATGGGCCCCGATTGCGCCAGAGAGCTTTCCGAGGTGGCCCTGCTCTGCGATGACGACCCACAGGTGCGGGCGGTAGTGATGACGGGCGCTGGAAAGATGTTCTGCGCCGGGGGAGATCTGGGCGCTTTCGCAAGCGCCGGAGCCGGTGCTAAAACCCTCCTGAAGAAGATGACGGGTGATCTGCATCTGGCCCTGTCCCGTCTTTCTCGAGGCATGGCACCGGTAATTGCAGCGGTAAACGGCACCGCTGCGGGGGCGGGCTTCAGCCTGGTGATGGCTGCGGACCTTGCCGTTGCCGCGGAGTCGGCGGTATTCACCATGGCATATACCCGGGCCGGTTTGTCGCCGGACGGCAGTTCCACGTACTTCATGCCGCGCAAAATCGGCGACGGACGAACCCGGGAGCTGATGTTGACCAACCGGGTGCTGAATGCCGCCGAAGCCCTCGCCTGGGGGGTCGTCAACCAGGTGGTTGCGGATGACGAGGTGGTTTCGGTGGCGACAAAGCTCGCCCGGAAACTGGCGGAGGGTCCCGCGCTTGCCAACGGCGCGGTGAAAACACTGCTCAATGGCAGCTTCGATCAATCGTTGGAATCCCAGATGGAACTCGAGGCCCGCTCCATCGCCGAGCTTTCCATCAGTGAGGATGGACAGGAAGGAATGAAAGCGTTCCTCGAAAAGCGCAGACCGGTGTTTACCGGGAAATAAATCAACATCGAGGCGGTTTGGAAACTGCCCACAGGAGTCGACAACATGGTGAGCGCGACGGAACATCCCAAAAAATTCATTGAGGTGCTGGGTAAACGGATGGCTTACGTGGAAATGGGAGAGGGGCGGCCCATCGTGTTTCAACACGGCAACCCAACCTCGTCCTACCTCTGGCGTAACATTATGCCCCACGTTCAGGATCTCGGCCGGTGTATTGCGTTGGATCTCATCGGCATGGGTGATTCCGCCAAGCTCGATGATTCCGGCCCGGAGCGTTATACCTTTGCCGAGCACAGCCGGTACTTTTCAGGTGCCCTGGAAGCCCTGAATATTTCCGAGGACATCATATTCGTTATTCACGACTGGGGTTCGGCGCTCGGCTTCGACTGGGCCAACCGGCACCGTGAGGCGGTTTCCGGTATCTGTTACATGGAGGCGATTGTCACTCCACTGACGTGGGATACGTTTCCCGAGAACGCCCGGGGCGTGTTTCAGGGTTTTCGCTCCCCGGCGGGCGAGGAGATGGTGCTCGAAAAGAATACCTTCGTCGAGCGGGTTCTGCCTGGCTCGGTACAGCGTGAGTTAACCCATGATGAGATGGACGTTTACCGGCGTCCGTTCAGGGAACCGGGGGAGGACCGTCGGCCGACACTCACCTGGCCCCGGCAGATTCCAATCGATGGTGAGCCCGCAGACGTAGTGCGCGTTACCGAGGAGTACGCGCGCTGGCTCGCCGAGGCGCCGTTGCCTAAGCTTTTCGTCAATGCACAACCCGGCGCCCTGCTGGTGGGTCCCCAGCGTGAGATCTGCCGGACCTGGCCCAACCAGGTTGAGGTGACGGTAAAAGGCAGCCACTTTATTCAGGAAGACTCCCCCGACGAAATCGGCCACGCACTCCATGACTGGCTGGTGTCGATCTGATCGTGTCGTTACGCGGTTGTCCCGTGGGGCCGGCCTGTTACCAGCAGCCCCGTTACGATCACCCCGAGACCGATGACGGACGTGTAGTGGATGCGCTCGCCCAACACGGTGCCGATCAAGATCAGGGAGAGAAATGGCGAGAGGAAAATCAGCTGTCCGATGCGTCCGGCATTGCCGGTCAAGCGAAGCGCCTGTTGCCAGAGTAGGAAAGTAACACCCATTTCGATCAACCCTACCCACACTCCATACCCGACGATCTTCCAACTCAAAACCGGCAGGCCGGGACCGAGGATGCAGACAAACCCGATCAGTGGTGTTGCGAACAGGAAGCTCAACGCCATCAGCGTGAGGGGTTGGGTCGTGGAACGCGTGTTCAGCAACCAGTAGCCCGCCCACAGCAGGGTACTAGCCAACGCCAGCGTTACCCCGAACCAGTCGATGACCGGCCAGCTGTCGATGTCTCCCTGGGTCAGTAGAATCACCACCCCGAAGTAGCTCAGCGCGATGCCAGCGGTCGTTCGACGGCTGAGAGGTTGTTTCAACAGCGGTACGGCCAATACGGCCAGCACGATGGCCCAGGTGAAATTCAGTGGCTGGGCGATCTGCGCGGGCAATCGGTCATAAGCTTCAAAAAGCACCAGGTAGTAGAGGAACGGGTTGATGAGCCCGAACAGCAGACTTTCGCCCACGGTTCGTCCGTTCACCTGCCAGGTACCCGAAATGCTGGCCGCGACAACGAAGATGATCGTCGATACCAGCGTCCCGAGAAACAACAACTGTACCGGCTCGAGTAATTCCAGTCCCAGCTTGAATCCGGTCGCAACCGTAGACCAGAGGACAACCGCGGCGAGTGCAAACGTGACTGCGTTTTGTTCTTGCTTGTTCAACTCTAAACAAGTATGCCTTAACTCATGAACTGTGATGAAGATTTACGCACCCGAATTGTCGGTAACTTGGCGAAGTTCGAAGCCAACGTGGCACAAGTAAACGAAGCGCAACATGCGGCCGTGGCTATTACCGTCACCGACGTTGCGTTGGGTCCCAACCTGCCGGGACTGCCGGATTACGGGGAGCGCCAGGATACCGCGGCGCTGCTGCTCACCCGGCGGTCGGCGCGGCTGCGTAATCACCCGGGTCAATGGGCGTTTCCGGGCGGCAGGTTGGAAACGGGTGAAACCCCCATTCAGACCGCGCTCAGAGAGATGCACGAAGAAGTCTACGTCGACCTGGATGTTTCTGACGTGCTTGGCAGGTTGGACGACTTCGTGACTCGCTCGGGTTTCGTGATGACGCCTATTGTGGTGTGGGGGGGCGTTGGTCTGGAGGTCGCGCCGAATCCCGACGAGGTGGCTTCCATTCATCGGATACCCCTCGGCGAATTCCTCCGCGAGGATGCTCCTATACTGGACGACGTTGCGGGTAGTGAACATCCGGTGCTGCGTATGCCGGTGGGAAGCGACTTTATCGCGGCCCCGACCGCGGCATTGATCTACCAGTTTCGCGAGGTGTGTTTGTTGGGAAGGCAGACGCGCGTTGCACATTTCGAGCAGCCGGAGTTTGCCTGGCGCTAACGGGGCGTACTCTGCATTGACCCGGCCCGCGCGATTCTCCAAACTTCCGGGCCGGATGGATAACACCGGATGGATAACAAAGGAAAGACTTATGCCCATACAAGAAGGCGACAAGCTGCCTGAAGCCACGATGCACACGATGCGGGACGGCAAACCCACCGCAGTGACCACCGATGATCTTTTTGCCGGTAAGAAGGTTGTGATATTTGCCGTTCCCGGGGCGTTTACTCCGACCTGCTCCCTCTCCCATTTGCCGGGATACGTGGACAATGCAGACGCCATCAAAGCCAAAGGAGTCGACAGTGTCATTTGCGTTTCCGTCAATGATGCTTTCGTGATGGATAGTTGGGGTAAAGATCGTAACGCCGAAGCGATTGTGATGGTGGGGGATGGAAACGGGGATTTTACCCGTGCCCTGGGGCTCGAGATGGACGGCAGCGGTTTTGGCCTTGGCACACGATCGCAACGTTATGCCATGGTTGTAGATGACGGCGTCGTCGTTAAGCTTGCGGTTGAAGATCCCGGTCAGTTCGAAGTGAGTAAGGCGGAAGCCATTCTTGCTTCGTTGTAACGCGGCTAGCCGTCGATCGAATCGGCTTCCGGGGCAGACCGGGCACTCACCAGGAGAAAAAAAGACGCCATCAACACGGTGACGACACCGGTTGCGGCAAATGCGCCTGCCCAGTCGGCGAATTGGGCGATTGTGCCGAGAAACAGATAGAGCAAAATCCCGAACGCTTCCATCCCCATTCTTGCAAGGGAGGTAATGGTCGCGCGGGCATGCCCCCTTATGTTGGCCTGTAATCGCCCCTGCAGCAGAACTTCTCCGGCAGCACAAACGGCGAAGTAGAGACCAAGGAGCAGGGGGAGGCCGTAACCCGCGGCGAAAGGAGTACCGACAAGCAGGAGTCCGCTGGTGATAAACAGC
>JAPUJX010000370.1 GCA_027295975.1 Gammaproteobacteria bacterium | reverse complement strand
TTGCTCGCAGCCGGAGTCCCTTCCGCTAATTCTCCCAGGTATGCGAGGCCCCCGGCCTTGTCGAGCACCCCCCGGGACTGAAGTCGTTCGGAAACCGTGACCGCATCCAGAGGATTGTTGTCGTTGGAAAGATCGACCATCGACTCGAAGATGAGCCGATGTTGTGGGCGATAGAAGTCCTGCTCAGAGATCACCTCGGCGACATTGAACCAGGCATCGTTGTCGAGCATCAGCCCGCCGAGAACGGATTGTTCGGCCTCGACGGAATGAGGTGGGGTTTTTAACAAGGTTCGAACGCCGGGGGGGCGAATATTCTCGTCTGGATGGAGTGAAATTTCGGACATTGTCCGCTTTTTTTCAACAAGTCGAGGAGCATTCTAGCCGCGATCGCGCGCCCTTTCCGTAGGAAATGACCGTCTCATTCTATTTCGTCAGAAATTCAACGGCTTATGTCGTATCCACCCGCGGGCCGCAAAACTATCTCTGTGCACAGATCATGGAAGAACCTGTGGACAGGTATGAGCCCGGCAGGTTACGCGAGTACTTCCAGGCAGGACTATTCGGCAACCACCGACAGTTCGATGGCCACCACGACATCGGAGTGCAACTGCACGTTGATCTGGTATTCGCCAACGGCTCGAATGATACCTTCCGGCAGGCGCACCTCGTTTCTTGCGACCTCCAAACCCTGCCCACCGATGGCGTCCGTTATGTCCTGGGTCCCCACCGAACCGTAGAGCTTACCCTCTTCACCCGCTTTCACCAGTATGGTGAGCGCGAGGCCCTCTAGACCACCGGCGCGTTTCTGCGCTTCGCCCAGCTTCTCATCGGCAACCTGTTCAAGCTCCGCGCGCTTGGTTTCGAACACCGAAGACAACCGCACGGCTTTACCCTGGGGGATCAGGAAGTTGCGCGCAAATCCAGCCTTGACGACCACTTCATCCCCGAGGTGACCCAGGTTGCCGACACTTCCCAGCAAAATTACGTTCATTTGCGCCTCCGCCTAATCGTGTTGGTCGGTATACGGCAACAATGCCAGAAAACGGGCGCGTTTGACCTCTCGCGCCAGGACCCGCTGGTGCCTTGCCCCGGTTCCGGTAATGCGGCTCGGTACAATCTTGCCTGTCTCACCGATGTACTGCTTCAACAGATCGAGATCTTTATAGTCGACGTTTACCTGATCCGAGTCGAGCCGATTGAACTTCTTGCGTGCGAATCTGCGTCTCACTTCGAATCCTCCACTTCCGGCTCATCCTGATTTTCAACAGCCTTTTCTTCACGGTCCTCATCCGCCGACTTTTCGGCGGTCTCGTTAGCTGCCGCTTCGTTTGCTGCTGCAGCAGCCGATCGCGCGGCTGACCTTTCCTCGTTGCGTTGATCACGCTCCCGATCTTTCTCCTGCTCTCTAAGCTCTTCCTCGTAAATCTTGGAGTTGCCGGTGACCGCCTCTTTACGCTTGATGATCAGATTGCGCAGCACCGCATCGTTGAACTTGAAAGCACTCTCTAGCTCCTCGAGGGTTTCCCTATTGACTTCGATGTTCATCAGCACGTAATGGGCTTTGTGAATCTTGGAGATGGGATAAGCCAACTGGCGACGGCCCCAGTCTTCCAGCCGGTGGATTACCCCATCGCCTCGTTCAATGAGCCCCTGGTAACGTTCGACCATGCCGGATACCTGATCGCTCTGGTCCGGATGCACGAGAAAAACGACTTCATAATGCCGCATCGGAAATCTCCCTTCGGTGATATCGCCTCCGCTCGTTCCACCTTGCGTGATACGGCGTGAGGCAGGGACTGTGTGAATGGGCAACCCAATCTCACAGCGGAGCGGGATTGTAGGGACGACCTCAGCCCGATGCAAGCGCCCGCTGGCGAACGGCTTCAAACAGCAATATCCCCGTTGCCACGGAAACATTGAGGCTCGAAACCTCCCCGAACATGGGAATCTGCACGAGCCGATCGCAGGATTTAGCCGTGAGTGCACGCAAACCCCTGTCTTCGCTGCCGACCACGAGGGCACATCCGACCGTCAGATCGACGGCACTCCACAGGTGCTCACCCGCGCCCGCGGCACCAATAATCCAGATGCCCCGATCCTTGAGCCAGGCAAGGGTACGCGCCAGATTGGTCACTTCGATCAGCAACAGGGATTCAGCACCCCCGGCCGCCGTCTTGAGCGCCGCCGCATTCAACGGCGCGCTATGACGTTTTGGCAGCAACACCGCATCCGCCCCCGCCGCGTTGGCACTACGCAGACAGGCACCAAGATTACGTGGATCCGTTATCCCATCCAGCACGAGGAGCAACGGCGCTTTGCGCAAGCTCGCGAGCCTTGTTTCGAGAGCGGATTCGTCCGCGAGGGCGAGTTCGTGGCTGTCGACGGCCACCCCCTGGTGGCTACCTCCGGTACGTCGGTCCAACCAACGCTTGTCGACAACCTCTATGCGTATGCCCGCCTCTCGGGCAAGGTCCATGAGCGTGCCAATTCGCTGGTCGCGACGTCCGCGCTGCACATACAGGGCTCGTACCCGCTCCGCGTCGTTACCCGGCACCGCCCGCTGCCGCAGCACACCCTCGAGCAATGCCCGTACCGCGTGAATGCCATGGATCTGGCTCATGGCCAACCGATCACCGGTTGCGGCGCCGGCCGCCGCGGACACCACGTTTACTCCCGGTGCCGCGTCCCGGTCCGACGAGTTCGAGGTTGACCCGACCGAGGGAGGGCACCACTTCCACCAACCTGACCTGCAATTCGTCTCCCATCGCGAAGTTACGGCCGGACCGCTCACCGACGATACTCATCGCCTGAGGTCGATACTGAAAGAAGTCGGTTCCGAGTTCCGAAATGTGCACGAGGCCCTGAACGTAAAACCCCGATAGCTCAACGAAGAGCCCGAACTCGGTAACGCTGACAATGACGCCTGCGAAGCTCTGACCGATCCTCGAGGAGATGTATTCGCATTTGAGCCAGCCTTCGACCCCCCAGCCGACCTCGTCGGCCCGACGCTCGGTCATTGAGATCTGCTTGCCGGTGTCGTTGAGCCAATCGTCGCTCATCGATGGATGTTCGTCGTGGATGATGTGTTTGATCGAGCGATGAACGACGAGATCCGCATACCGTCTGATCGGAGAGGTGAAATGCATATAGCTGGGCAGCGCCAACCCGAAGTGGCCTTTGTTTGCGGGGGTGTACAGCGCCTGATTCATCGAACGCAGCACAAGCATCTCGAAAATCCAGGCATCGTTCCTCTCCGCAAGGGCCGCCAGGGCCTTACGAATACCCGTGGGGGTCAGTTCACCGCGCTGCATGCGCACCCCCGCAAAGGCAAAAGTCTGACGAAGCTGTTCGCGCTTCTCCCCCTGGGGCGGTTCATGCACCCGGTAGAGGCCCTGGTGTTCGGCTTTTTCCAGAAAGCGGGCCGCGCAGACGTTGGCGGCGATCATGGCTTCTTCGATTAGCCGGTGAGCATCGTTGCGGGTCACCGGGTGAATCGCTACAACTTCGTCTCCGGCGAGTTCCAGCACCGCCTCATGGGTGTCGAAGTCGAGACCGCCGCGTTCGTCCCGCGCCCGGCTGAATGCTTTGTATAACTCGTGTAACTCGGTCAGCGAGCGATGCACGGCCACATCCACGTCGAGCCTGCCGGTGGTGAGAAACTCGTTGACCCGGGTGTAGGTGAGACGCTCCCAGGAACGAATGACGGCCTCGTAAAACTCGAAACCCGTGACCTTGCCCAATGCGGAAACCCGCATGTCGCAAACCATCGCCAAGCGCGCCTCCTGGGGACGCAGCGAACATAAGTGGTTGGACAACGTTTCCGGCAACATCGGCACCACCCGATCCGGCAGGTATACGGAATTTCCGCGCTCCCGGGCTTCGATATCGAGTGCCCCCGCCGGCTTAACGTAGTGGGCAACATCGGCAATCGCCACCACCAACCGCCAACCCCGCCCGCGCCGCTCGGCAAATACCGCGTCATCGAAGTCCCGCGCCGTCTCGCCATCGATGGTGATCAGCGGCAGTTTCTCGAGTTGGGCGCGGTCGCGGTACCGTCCGGCCATCACACCCTTCGGCAACCGGGCCGCCGCCTTGGTCACGCCGTCCGGCCACTCGACGGGCACCCGGTGACTGGCAAGCAGAGTTTCTGCCGCGTGGGCCGCCCCCCTGGCGGTTGAAACGATCTCGCTGACAAATCCGCTGAGGCCCCGTCGATCCTCACCAACGATGGTGACGCGAACGGTGTCTCCATCGCGCCCGTCCGGTGGAACCTCGATGAGTGAAACGCGCCCCTTGTACTCGGGGCTCAGAGATTCGACATAGGCGTAATGCGAGTGACGACGAAGCTCGCCTACCACCGGGGTCGGTGAATAGTCGATCACCCCGAGCACCCGGGCACTGTCCCCCTGGATTCGAGCTTCAACCTTGTCGCCCGGACGCAACCGAAAGCGACGTCCCCGTTCAACCGCTACCCCGCGAAACGTCAACTGCCTGGCGCGTCCCGCCAGCACGTCTATCTCGCCCTTCGATTCATCCGTTAGATGATACGAACCCCGATGATCCTGGCGAATCTCGCCATTACGCATCAGACCGTTGAGAAGCAGCCGTAACGCTTTCCTGGACCCCCGCCCGGCAAAACGCTCCACAAGCTCGCGCCAGCCCATGGCTGCGGGACTTCGTTTGAGCACCGCAAGCAACTGCCGGGAGGTCACCGGGCCTGGGGTGTCGAGTGGTTTGGTTTTACGGACCATCTGATTGACAACTACTACGGCTCTTCAGTAAATTTGCGCGCCCACTTCGTGCCGAGGTGGTGAAATTGGTAGACACGCTAGCTTCAGGTGCCTGTAGACCTAGGAAGCTCGCGGCGATATTTAACAGGTAAATCGCGCGGTTACAAATGGTGGTTGATCTTGGGCGGGTCTACCGGTGTGACATTTGTGACACGTGCGGTTTCACCGCTGGAATGATATTTTGCATCGTTTGATTATGCCCAGGTGGCGGAATTGGTAGACGCGCGGCGTTCAGGTCGCCGTGTCCTTACGGGTGTGCGAGTTCGAGTCTCGCCCTGGGCACCACTCAAATAAAAACGGACCCCCGAAGGAGTCCGCCGCTCTCACTTGTCGATCAGCTTCCGCGTCGTCGGCAAAGTCGCGAGAGTGTTATCAAACCCAACGATCCTGAGACTAGCACTTACAGCGTCTAGAACATGTTGAAACAATGCTCGTTTGACGTGTTCAGCAGCGTCCGCTTCGGGTCATCTTGCGACGGTCATGAGTTTATCACCCGGCAACCCCGTGGAGGTTCAAGTCCTCTCCTCGGCGCCAACACCGGCATTATCCGGGCGACCGCGAAGGTCGAGACAACCCCAACAGATCATGGAGGGCCGCCCGGCTTGGTCCCGGTTGCAGCCGGGCGGCGGCGTTGCGTTTTCGGCCCCGAACCATATAACGAAAAATTGTCGCCTGGATGCGTCTGTCCTTGAGAAAATCGCCCGGCTTTTCCAGCAGATGAAACGTTTTCATCACCCCGCGAAGCACATGCAATTGTTCCCGGCTGGCTGCCCTGACGGCGTCGCCGAAAGCCAATCGAAACCACTTCTTCAATGAATCCGGCCGGTGCAGAACTCGACCTTCCATGACCGCTCTGGCTCGTTTGATCCCGCTTCGGTCTTCGCGCAGACTCGCGTCAAAAATGGGCCGCAACTCCTCCTCGGTGCGCTCGGCAAATCGCAGCTCGCGGGTAACCGGGTCGCGGTTCTCCTCGATCACTTCGGCAAGTAGCTGCGCGTGTTTGATACCGGTACTACAGCCCCTGCCATACAGAGGATTGGTGCGAAGCGCCGCGTCTCCGACGGCGAAAAAGTTGGTTGCCAGGGGATGACCGTCCGTCACGAAATGACGCCACACCGATTTGATGTCGCCGATACCAAACGGTTCGGTGGTCGCTTCGCTTCTGGCGTTTTCCAACCATGGGGTAAGGCCGGGTATGTTGAGGCAGATTTGATCGAAAAGTCCGGTATCGCGAACCGCCCTGCGCAACACGTTCTCCCCCAGGGGGACACACAAAATGATGGCGAAATGCCCGTTCTCTCCCGGGAATACCCCAAACTTCAAATATCCCAGATCTCCGGCGCCCGGACGTTCACTCCGGGTTGGCTCCCTCTCACCCGGCCGCAATCGGAAATGTTTGGTGAAATACACGATCTCGGCGTCTTCCTTTTCTTCCCGCACCGGCCGTCCCAATTTCGCGAGCCAGCCTGGAAATTTACTGGTGCGTCCGCTCGCGTCAACAACCAGTTCACTGTTGTGTCGAGCTGGTTCGTGGCCGCCGGTTCGTTCGCCCAGTTCGACACCCGTTATGTCGAGTTGGCCGTCGTGTTCGTTGACCAGTAATCCCGTCACGGTACGATCACTGACTATTCGCACGTTTTCGATGTTCTCCACATAACGGCGAACGACCGTTTCCATCGTTGCCCGCCGGCACAACAACACCCAGAGTTTCTCATCACCCGGAGCCGCCGTGTAACGGTTGCGCAATTTCGGCGGCAACATCTCCTCCAGGGTGACGATCCGCGCACCGGCCTCCTGAAACCGCGCCAACAGTTCCGGATGGTGTTGCTGGATCAGATTACACATCAAACCGAGAAAAGCGTGAGGGTGGCGGAATTGCGCGGCGCCCTTTCTTTCCCACTCGAAGAACGCCTTATCTGCGTCCCCCGCCGGCGGTACCGAATCGCGCTCGAAGATGGTGACCTGATGTCCTTTTTGCGCCATGGCAAGGGCTGAGAACATCCCGCACATGCCGGCACCAACCAGGGTTATGTCGTGTGTCATGTTATTGGGACTTGCCTGGTGGGTGGTTGTCATGCGCGCGAGGGTCCGCGCCGCGTTCGGCTTCAACGAACACCCGTTGTATTGCCGGGTCCAGGCGTTTTACCCGGTCGCTGATCTCGGTAACCGCACTTTCGAGTTCCGAGGAATCGATGCCGTCGACAAAATCGACGCTGAGGGTAACGATGATGTACGCCGGTCCCATGTGTAAGGTGGCCGCCTCGTTGATGCACAGGATCCG
>JAPUJX010000037.1 GCA_027295975.1 Gammaproteobacteria bacterium | reverse complement strand
GGCCACAAGCCCCCGGAGTTGATCGACCACTGGCAGGCCGTATTCCAGGAGCAGCCCGGTGAGTCCAGGGTTCTCGACATCGCCAGCGGTGCCGGATCGATTTACGCAGACCTTCCAAACAATCACCTCGACCTCCACGCAACCGACATCTCCATCGAGGCGCTGAAACTCCAGCGCAAGCGTATCACCGGCGTTTCGGCAACAGCCTGCGGGGCAGATCAACTCCCCTTCCCGTCGAATCGGTTCGATTTGATCGTCAGCCAGTTTGGAATTGAATACGCTGGTCTAGGCGCGTTCCTGGAGGCGGTTCGGGTATTGGCGCCCGAGGGCAGGATGGTTCTGTTGTGTCACTACCGAAACGGTTATGTCGATTCCCGCATGGCGCCGCAGCTTACCGGTGCCCGTATCGCCCTCCAGTCCCGTTTTACGGATAAGGCGGCGGAACTGGTCAAAGCCAGGTTGTCTGGAACCGGTAATTCCCGGTTCCAACGAGCGAAGCGGGAATTCATGGACAGTGAACGGGAGTTGGCAGCCAGCCTCGATGAACGTTCGGAAGGTATCCACGTGCACCTTTATCAGGGTTTCAAAAAGATGTACGAGAACTATCTCAATTACCGGGAGCAGGACATTCTGAATTGGTTGAGAGACGTACAGGTAGAGGTCCGGACATCCGCCGGCCGGCTATCGGAGATGGACAAGGCTGCCATGTCCGAAGAAGAGGTTGTCAGCGTCTGTCGGGCCCTGTCCCTTGCCGGTTGCCGTAACGCCAGATACGAGCCGTTCACCACATCGCGTCACGAACTTCCCCTCGCCTGGAGTCTGAGCGCAAGCAAATGAGCATCGATGAGGTGATCGCGCGCGCTCACGCGGCATTTCAGCGAGAGGATTACCAGACCGCCCGACGTCTTCTTGCCGGGCAAAACCATTTTCGAGCCTTCCATCTCCTGGGTCTGATCGAACGGCGCAGCGGAAACCCGACCGCCGCCGCCGACTGGCTTGCAAAAGCGGCGGGTGGCGGCGGCGCAAACGACCACGAACTCGCGCACAACCAGGGCCTGGTGGCGAAACAACTTGGCCAGGTTGAGGCCGCGGAGGGGCACTTTCGGCGGTCACTGCGGCTGAAAACCGACTTTTCCCCGGCGTATGCGAGCCTGGGTCGATTGAACATCGATCTGGAACGGTGGGACGAAGCGATTTCACTGTACAGGCAGCACCTCGAACTCGATCCCCGGAGCGTTACCGGCCGTTATGGTTTGGGAATTGCGCAACTCGAATCCGGTTCGGCCGCCGAGGCGGAAACCCTGTTTGACGACCTGATTCGAGAAGGGTCGGATCGACCGGCCATGCGTTTCATGCGGGGGCGGACACGACTGGAACTCGGTAAATTTGACGATGCTCTCACCGACCTGCAGGCATCCCATTCTCGCGAACCTACCGGCCTGAGTTTCCGCGCGCTCGCAAATCAATACTGGATGAGGGGAGAAGACGAGCAATTCACGACGCTGATCGAGTCATCCGGCCGGCATCGGGAGCTGATACCCATTGCGGCGGAGGCCCTTCGTCAGAGCGGACAGCCGGAAGCCGGACTCGCTCACCTGGATTTGCTTCGTGCTGAAATCAAAACCTCGGCTGACTCGGCAGGAGTGAAGAGCTTGTGCGAAATTGATTGCGGTGAAGCCGAACGAGCCGAACACAGCGCCCGGGCCTGCGTAGAGGCGGGTTCGGCTAACCAGCTTGTCTTCGCCGCGCTCATTGTATCTCTGCTGATGTTGGGTCGCGCGGAGGAAGCGCTTACCGAAATTCGGCGGCAGCGAGCGGCCCAACCCCTGGGGCAACACTGGATAGCCTATGAAGCAACCGCGTACCGGCTGTTGGGTTCCGCTGAATATGAACACCTGGCGGACCCGAACGAGGTGGTTCGCGTTTATCGGCTTCCCACCCCCAGAGGCTTCGAAAACATCGAAAGTTTCAACCAGGTGTTTGCCAGCCACCTGGACAACTACCACCGTTACCAGCGGCGCCCGCTGGATCAGTCTCTCAGGCATGGTACACAAAGTTATAGGAACCTCGCGAGCGTCGAGGATCCCGTGTTCGACGCATATTTTGCAGCATTGGACGGGCCGATCTCAGACTATGTCCACCGGCTGGGCAAGTCGGCTGGACACCCTTTGTCGATGCGTAACACGGGCCGATATCGAATTGCCGACTGCTGGTCCGTGCGACTCGAAGCACGCGGTTACCATACGGATCACGTTCACCCCAAGGGTTGGATCAGTTCCGCCTATTATGTTTCCGTCCCGGATTCGGCAGGGGACGTTGGCGACGAGGGTTCGATCAGATTTGGACGGCCGCCGTTTCCGACTCGGCCCGAAATTTCGGCGGAAAAGCGGGTTGAGTCGCAAGCGGGAATGGTTGTGCTTTTCCCGTCGTATCTGTGGCACGGCACCGAACCGATATCGACTGGAGGTCGAATGACGGCACCTTTCGACGTAGTGCCGGCATGACATGCCGGTTCCCATCCATTCAGGACAGGAACCGACCGTGTTCGTGTTGCGCTTCTCAGCTAGATGTTACGGTCGCTTCGTGGCCGCCGGTTCTGGAATGAGCGGTGAGTCGCGAATTGTCGATTTTCTCGAGAATCTCCTCTTGGACGCCTTCGTGGCAGGTGCGTCTACCGTCGAGTCTGTCCGTGCGCGCCTGGCAATACGATCGGGCAAAACGTTCGATTTGTCCATGTAACGCTTCGAGTTTCGAGGGAGAGGCCAGGTCGTCGACGTCGTAGGTGAAACGATTGCTGGAAGCGAAAACGGAAACCGAAAACGCCATTAGAACGAGGGGAAGGAAAAACCTTTTCATGAGAACTCCATTGTTGGTTCGTACGTTGTCATTTGTTTGGTTCGTACGTAATAGATGCAGCAATCCGACAAAAGGTTGCCGGGTATGAAAATTTGTTCGACACCTCGGAGCTTGTCGTTGGTCTTTCAGTGGTTCATATTGACTCCGATCAAATGCAGGAAAGTTGGATCTGACTGACGATGGCTATCGACAACTACGAAGTGGAACCCCTGTTTGCCGAACCCTATTTTAGAGCGGACATCGGTCACGCTATCGACGACGAACAGATAACGTTCATCAAAAACCTGAAAATGGTGATCAACAGAACCAACATGATTTCGGAAAATCTCTATATTTTTGAAGAACCTGAACTGGAGAAAATTAAGTCAGCGGTGCAGGAAGCACTGGATATCTATGCAAGGGAAGTGATGGGTGTAACCCAGGAACTTTTCGTTACCCAATCGTGGTCGTTGATCAACCATCCCAACGTCGGCATGCACGGCCACTCTCATTCCAATTCGGTGGTATCGGGCTCCCTGTACTTTTGTGATTTACCTGCCCCTGCGGCAAACATGGTTTTTGATAAGCACAAAGCCTATCAACAACTGGAACTGAATCCCGAAAAAGACAAACAGAACATATACAACACTCCGTTGAACGTCGTTACCCCCAGGAAAAACGAGGTAATTCTGTTTTCTTCCGGACTTCAGCACTTCGTTGAACCCAACGGTTCGGACGAACCGAGATATTCAATTGCATTTAACAGTTTCATCAGAGGGAAACTGGGTAGTTATCGTGATGTTTCAGAGCTGACGATTTGATTGTGAGCCTGA
>JAPUJX010000369.1 GCA_027295975.1 Gammaproteobacteria bacterium | reverse complement strand
ACGAAATACTGAACACCCGCAACAAAACCCGCGGCATCCAGAACGGCGGTGTGTATGTCGGCGTTACCGCCGTCGTCCAGGGCGCCGATCTTCTTTTTCTCATCCAGGGTAAAACGCACATCGACCATCACGTCTTCGGTGGTCTCGTAAACCGCGACGTTGTTGCCGTATGCCGTCATCCGCGGCAACGCGTAGTCGGCCAGGTCCTTGTGAATGATGAACGGGCCGCCGCGAAAATCCAGGGTCGCCTCCGCCACCGCCGTGGGCAGAATGCGCTGCGCCTTCACGGTGAAGTCGATCCCATCCTTGGCTTTACCGGCGCGGATAGCCCATTTGACCCGAACGTTTTCCCACAACATGTGGTTTGCCATGCCATAGGCTTTCAGGTTGAACAGCGCACCGATGTTCTGCTTGTCGTTATCCATCGCGATGATCAGGGAACCCGCCGGAATGAGTTCCATGTTTGCCGTCGGTGGCGGCAATTCGGCGCGCGCCGGTACGGCCATCATCAGCGCAACCAGCACGACGGTACTCATCAATCGGAGTCCGCGACGTCGCAACGCCTGGCTGCTGATTGCGCCGTTCATATTCATCTGGTGGCCCGTCCGTCGACCACGGGGTCAGACTCTCGATGACGACGTCGGTTTACCATCCCCTTGAGCGACGTCTGGTCCGCCCTGATACCGATGGTGATGAACGGTCCCTGCGCCGTGTAACGGGCAGCGGCGAAATCCCGATCGTGAAAACCAAACAGGTTGTAACCCAGATTCAACCAGATGTTGTCGCGAAGGTTGTAGCCAACGTCCACGCCAAATCCATAATCGAAGGTATCGGTCGCATACGAGTGATAGATGCTGGCGTGCAGACCGCCATCCCACTTCGCGTTGAAACCGCGCCGGAAATCAAATCCGAGGAGGTCGGTATAACCGCTGAACTCCGTGGCGTCGAAGTTCGTTTTCACGTACTTGAACGCGTATTGCAGCGAGATCTGACTGCTAGCGCTGATGCGGCGATTGGCATTGAAATTGTTGATGAAACGCCAACTCTCCAGTTCAACCGATGTCGAAGCCGACTCTTCAAAAACAAGATCGGTTCGATCGAGAAACGACCAGGTCCCGCCGGCCATGCGGTATGCCCAGGCAAATTTGAAATCGGCGGCGGTAGTGCGAGCACCCGAGATGTTCTCACTGGCAAACACGGTCAGGCCCGCGGACAAGCTGTGGCCAATTCGCGGTTCGCGATACCACCCGGAAATTATCGTCGAGCGCTTGTCCACATCGGATTTTCGGTATTCCAGTCGGGTGTTCGCACTCCACGAATCGGCGTTGTACAACGCCCCCACGTAGCCGGTCAGGAAATCGTTGTCGAGAGATCCCGACACCAGTTCCCGATCGGTGTCGAATACTCTGGCGTCGGGTTGAACAAGGGTCCTGGTCTGATCGATACCCGCATCGAGAAGCCACTTTTCGTTGAGTTGGAAACCCTGCACCAGACCGACATTGGCAAACACTCTTGGGCCAAACTCCGTGCTCTGGTTTGTCACCGAGGTATTGATCTGCGCTCGGCTCCACGGACTGGCGCGGACTCCGGCTCTTGTCATGGTCGCGTCGATATCCTGGGACGAGGAGTCCTCCCACTCGGCGAACAGATCCACCCCTTCCATCAGGTGGTAGTCCGCACCGAGCACGAGTCGAGTCGGGTAGTCCGAGTTTTCGGTCTCTTTGCCTACGGAAGTGCTGCCGTTGGCGCGCAGGGTTATCTTACCGTCCAACATACGTTGGCCGACCGCATACTCCACAAACTCGCTGGTCCGGGTTTCGCCATCACTGAATTCGTCTTCGGCGTAGGCAATCCCGGTTGACGCCGTAAACCTGCCGTTCTCAAAACGTACCAGCGCTCGTGCGACCGTGCGGTCCGTGCCGGTCTGGAGGTTGTGTTGTTTCGCGGCTTCTCCTTCGAGGGTTATTTGCTCTGTGATCCTCAGCCGACCGTCGACCCCGGCATCCTTGACGCCAGATTCCGCCGCCGACTGGTGCCCCAGCCCGAAGTTCTGTTCGACTTTCTTGACATAGGCACGAACGTCGGATCTTTCGCCGCGATGTTCAACACTCACCAGGTAAGCGTCGGCCTGTTGCTCTACGCCCGCGACCGTGCGATTGGTACGTGCGAATTCCGCTTTGACCAGCGTGGTGTCGGTTGCCCGCCAGCGAAAATCGATGCCGGACAGATCTGCCTCCACACCTTGCTGGCCTTCGTCGATATGACTGATACCCACCTCGAGGGTGTCTCGGTCATTGCGCAGGGACGCCCGTCCGCCAGCGATCACGTCCTTGTTTGCGGCTGCGTTGCTTTCGTATTCGACGACGATGAATATTGGATTGAAACTGGCGTCACGACTCTGTACGGGCTTCTTGAAGAACATCGTCCCGTCAAGTGCGTCGAGGTTATAGTCCAGAAATCGACTCATGGAGATACTGGACAACACCCGGGCGGTGTCAAACCGATCCCGGACTTCAATCCTGACAGATTCGCTATTCGTAATGATCGGCGCACTGCCCAACCGGTATAGGCCAGACGTTCCGTCGCCACGTATTTCGTCTCGTACAAACGACTGATCGGTCTCGGTGGCAAATACCGAATACCCAACGTTGTCGCCATGGTACTCGGCCTTGAAGCCGTTGAAACTGCGCTGGTAACGAGCAAGTTCCGTCACCGAAAGGCCGGTATTGAAGTCGCCAAACAACGCCAGAAACTGATCGCGCTCCAGCTTCACATAAAGTTTACGCTGGCTCGAAGCTTCGAATCTTTGTTCACTTTCGTCCGCATAGAGCGAATAGAACGCGGTGGGATCAACCTGGGTCAGGAACCTGTCGCCGTTCTCGGGCTTATTGCCATCGGAATCGTAGGTCAACGTCAGCAGGTACTCGCCCTTGATTTTGCCTTTTGCAAAAAAGGCGATGCGGCCATCGGAATAGTAACCGGCTTCATGGCCGGCCGCGGTGGCCACAACCTTGTTGTCCGCGAGGGTGTTGTAACCCACCGTGCCCTCGGCGAAGCCCACCAGAATCCAGTCCCGTGGTGCAGCGCTGATCCAGGTTCGAATCTCCTGGGAATGCTGCTGCTCGAACCTGAGTTGCACGGTGACCCCGCCCGCCTGTGTCGTCGGCTCCAGTTCGATGAGCGCGATACCGTCCTTGCCAATTCTGTAGATTGGCTCACGATGGCCGACACTGATCAATTCGTTCTTGCGATCGTTGATGACATCCCACCAGGATCGATAGGGCGAGTTGACCCGGAACATGCCTACCGAACCAGGCCGGGACGGTTTGCTGTATTTGTCGAAAAGACGCACGGCAATGACGGGGCGCGTCTTGCCATCAGCGACAAGGATGGACAGTTCTTCGACAAACTCGCCCCGAACGGCGGCGCTTGCGAAGTGGATGGATCGTTCGAGGCGGAAGGCGGTGTCGCCTTCCGGAGTATTAACTTCGATCAGTATGTTGTTGGCTCCTTCACGGAGATCGACTCCCGCCCAGCGGGATATGGCAATACCGGAAACAGGATCTGTCTCCGTTCCCGCGAAGTTGAGCGGGTTCACCAACTCATTGTTAAGGTACGCAACAACAGTTTGTCGAGGTTCATGTTTGATCGAAATTCTAGTCACCGGCGCCGCGGCTTGAAAATTCTCCGTCGGCAGAAGCATATCCACGCCGGGTGACAGGGTGCCGATGTCGGGTTCGATCTCGGACACCGACATGGCGCCCAGGTCGAATGGTGAAGTGAGGTCCACCGGGTCTTCGATCTTGACGTTCACCCCCGGCGCTTCGCCTCTGGTCTCGGCCGTCTGCACACCGCTCGAGACTTTCGTCACCTCGAGAAATGACGGACGTGTCGGGCGGATGCCGCTCAGTATCAATTCGACGTGCCGGTTCTGCTTTCGTCCGGCTTCGGTCGTGTTGTCAGCCACCGGATGATCCGGGCCCCGTCCCTGAAGCTGAACGTTCTCGTTCGGCACCTTCAGATTTTCCGCAATATACAAGGCAGCCGAACTTGCACGCGCTTGTGACAAAACATAGTTGTCTGCAAATCGATCTCGGCTGCGCAGCGCAATCGGGTAGCTGTCGGTATGTCCGATGGAGGCAATCTGGATATCCCGCACCCCACGCCACCGATCGATCAGACGGTCGAGATGGTCGAGGTCCTCGGAAGACAATGCGGCGGAGAGGGGGTCGAACTTGAAGTTGAATTCGTAAGCGTCGTTTTCGGCAACGGAGGGCGCACGCTTAACTTTTGCATCGGCGACCGGCGTCATCTGTCCCGATTCGGTCGGGGAATCGAAACGCGCCCGCGCCCTGGTAACGAGTTCGCCGTGGACATCGATGGCGATGTTTCCGGTAAAACTTATCTCCCGGAGCCAGTTGTTGCCGTGATCGACAATCGCGAAGTTGAGCGCTTGTCCGGTAATTCTCGGGTCAATTACGCGACCACCGTCAACCTGCATTGTGCCCGGCAGGTAGGACACACCGTCCGGTAACATCACCATCAGGTCGATATTGTTCACGTGTACGTCGCCACTGCCGTGCAGTTTCAGGACGTAGGCAATTTCTTCCGCGCTCTGGGTTCCGTGGTTCTGTAACTCGATATCGATGAGGCCTTCCGCTGCCGGTTTGTTCCTGAGATAAAAATCCGCACGTTTGACGCTGCCGCGCGATACGTCAACGAGTTGTGCGTCTCCTCGACCGGCATGTGCCGGCGCTATATCGCAGCGTGCGACCTCCAGGTATTCAGGAACCGTCACCCAATCCAACTGAGCAATGTGCCGCCCGGGGCGAATGTCTTCAAAGTGGAATCGCCCGCCCTGATCGCTTACCGCGTAGCGGCCGTCCTCCAGATAGATCCGAACGTTGGCGACACCCTGATCTTCGGTGAATGTTTTTTCCGTGCACGGTGCGTTGAGCACGCGACCGATAATCGTCGCGGTGGAACGGAACAGATCCTCTTTCAACTGGATGCGCGCGACGGCCGCGTTTGAGGTCAGTCCTCCATCTGCGTATGCGGTTGCCTGGTTGACGAGTTTGTTCAAGCTCTTACCGGCAACTATCTGGACCACAAATGTGATGGTGGCCTGGCCGTTGGCAGGCAGGGTGCCTATGTCGAACTCCAGCGACATGGAGTCCGGGCTGATGATGGGGTCCACCACACCCGAACCGTTCAGCGTCACCGAACCCGGCACCAACCGCACGCCGGGTGGTAACTGGTTGATGATCGATACGTTTGTTGCAGTACCTGCGGTCGAACTGTTTTCGACTGTCAGTTCGTAACGGATAAAGTCGCCGGGAGCGGCGGTGGCGGTTGAAACATTCATCGTGAGGAAAAGTGATGAAGATCGGGGATCAACCGGGATGTCAAAATCGACCGACACTCCGCCGTGGGTGAACGATGTTCCAAACGATGCGGCTCCAAGTGCGTACGGCGCACCAGGCAACAGTTGCAGGGTCGCCATGGTCTCAGCCGATGGCGCCGCATACTCGGGCGGAGGGGTCACAACAAGCCGATAGTCACCCGGGGGCACGACGGGGAAGCGAAACTCGCCAGGCCCGAACGGGTACGAGGCACCGGAACTGTCGGTCGCCACCACTCCGGCAGTGACCCTCGATGGAAAAGTACTGACACCGTCGTTGCCAAAAACAGGTGCAGGTAACCCGGTGGACGCATCGACAATTTCGACTGTCGTACCATCGACGAACGAACCGGTGCGCGAGTCGAACACCAGGTTCACGGGATCAAGCGAAGCGCTTGCCTGGGCAGAATCGGTTACATCCGCGGGATCCGTATAACCGGCTGTAACCGTGGTATTCATCGACCCCTGCAAAACGCAGTCGCCGGGCACCGGTGCCGCGCGGGCCGTTGGCAGGTAACCGACAAATACACCCGTGGAAATTCCCGTTTCGCTGAGTCGAATGGTCTCGGTATCGTTGCTGGCGTCGTGAACCACCGTGACGTCGGCAAAGTCGATAACGCTGGCGTCGACGTTCTGGTCGGTATCCAGGAGTCGCAGAAACAACGGCTCCGACAGATTGTAAAAAGCGGTGCCGCTCACCTCGTGAAGCAGCAACGGGTTGATTGTCGTGCCGCCGGAGAGAACTGGATCGGCGAGAGAGGCAAACGCACCACCCGCAAAACACCAGGCCGGTCCAATGGGTTCGACGAAGTCACCCGCGCCTGGTCCAACCACGCGGGTGAACTCGACGGTGGCCGGGCTGCGCACCACGGCGGTAACTATCTGGGAAACGTTGCTGGAAGTGGTGGATGGCTGACCCGAGGTATTCAGATAGTCCACCGAAGCCTGATTCAAAATGGCCGTTCCGGGGGCAGCAAACGTCAAACTACCTGGCAGTAATGACAATATAGTCGCTATCGCAAGCCAAACGAACGGCCGATTCGCCAGGCGCTTAAAGCACTTCGGGGGGAACCGTAGTTCCCCCCGAGGGTGACGTTGCAAATGGCTTTCCCGGCCCACCCCGGGAGGGGCGGACCAAGTTGCAGGCAGGCCCGGACTACCCTTCCAGGGCACCCGGAACCTGCAAGCCTTTTGCAAACCTTCGAGCACTGTGATGTCGCGACTTAGTTGATCGTCGCCTGGAACTTGATGACGCCGGGATTATTCGTCGCCAGTATTCCAACGGTCAGTCCGCCGACCGGATCAATGGTCAGGGTTGCGCCTGCGATGCCACAACCGTCGCCGTCCGCGTCTGCCGCGTCGAGGGTACAGGTCGTAACGGTGGTTCCGCCGCCGAGGTCTATCTCCACGTCTTCACCCGCGTACTGACCCAACAGGATCGTCAGGCTCGCATCCAGCACGTCCGTGATGGCCACCTGATCGGCATCCACCGCGCCGTTGTTCTGCACGGTAATCGTGTACTCGACAACCGCGCCGGGAATCGCCTTCGGATTCACCGCCAGGTTGAACGGATCGCTGAGCACCGCGGATGTCTTGGTGATGGTCAACGCCGCGGAGGATACGATGTAACCGTCTCGCTGGGTTTCAATACCGTCACCAACCGCCCCGAGACCGTCGTCGGCAAATACGACCTCAACCGTCGTCGTCGAGTCGGGAATTGCCGAATCGTCCGTTGTCAGCGCATCGAGGGTCCCGATGGTGCCGGAGTCGTGGGTGGTTGCCGTCAACTCGACGTTGGCTACGTCAAGGTCCAAGAGGGCAAGTCCCGCGTCCGCCACGATGAAGATCAGGATGCTTAAGTCCGGATCGAGTTCATCGACAAATGTCAGGTCGGCGACCGAGAAGTCGAGGGATCCATCGGTATCCGAATACACTTCGACACCGCCCATGTCGACGGTATCGGTATTACCGTTGACGATAACCCCTATACCCAGGTTTGCCGCCGCCAGCGCATAGTCCTGGGTCTCGTTACCGGTGTTGGTCAACTGGAACGTCGTCACCGCGTCATCCTGACCCGGGAAGACAGAAGTCGCCCCGATCAGTCCGAATTCGACGATCGTGAAGTCGACCCTGTTATCAACCAGAAAGTCCGTGGTATCCGCACCACTTCCCGCGCCCGGTATGCTGTTGCCCAGCGGGTCGGACAGGATCAATTCCTGAGCCACCGCCGCAACCTCGTAGTCCACCTGGGCCTGGTTGGCGACGGTCACACCCGCGAGCGTACCCGCGGCGAGCGTATGCTGTGCAAACAGCAACGTGACCGCCGTTGTTATGACCCAGACAAACTGCCTGGCTCCTCGTTTCACCTCTATCATCACAGTACTCCTTAGCGTGTTAAACTAATCTTCTTTCCGGCAATCGGGCCGGGCAGGGGCTCACAAAGCCGCAATGCGCCCTGCAAACGCACCTCGGCTCCCCCCCGGAAGTTGTCCTTAAGTCTGGTAGCTAATTCAGTCGCGCGTGGAACCGCGCAACACCCTGGGCACCCGCAACAAGATCCGTCGCCAGAGACCAGCGTATGTGCGTGAAGTCCTCCGGCCTTGCCGGTCGTGTTTCTCCGTCGTCTTCCAACACCGCCAACTGCTCGGCCACCGCATAACTCCGCCCACCATCGACGGAAAATTCGATGCGCGCACCGGGACCAAAAGCGGATCTGTCGATGTAGGTCAGTTCCGCCGCGATGGGGTTCGTAACAACGACGTTTTCAGCAGCCTTGTCGCTGATGTTGTGAAACGTGATCGTATAAACAACCTCGTCACCGGGAACTACCTCGGTTGCCGCCACGAGTTGGGTTCGCTGTCGACCATCAATATCAACGACAATTTCTTCCTTCTGCACGATGGTCTGAACATTGAGATTGCCGCTCTCCTGCCCCATGACCGCAGCGGCGCCAAGCGTCAGTGCGGAAGTTACGAACAGGTGAATCAGGTTTTTCATTTCGAGCCTCTTGGATTAATCGATAGTTACGTCGAAGGTGACGGTCTGGATTCCATCAGCCTGGGTAAGGTCCCCAAGCCGGACAACGATCGATGGTGCGCCGGACGTATCCAGTTCTCCTGCATCCGCGTCGATCAGGTCTGTCAGTGCGCCGGCATTCAACGAAATGCTTCCGGGCGCATAAGTCGTATTCGCGGGAATCGGGTCGTTGAAAACGGTGCTTGAAGCAGTACCGGTATTTGTCACTTCTACCGTGATGGTGTAGGTGAGCGTTGCACCGGGTATGGGTTCTGATCCGCCAAACTGGTTCAGGACGGTGACGGACTTGAGAACACTGATCTGAACATCGGCGACAATGTACTCTCCTGTGTCATTTCCGGACCCTCCCGTGGTACCGAGTACCGCATCGCTGCCGCCATCACCCTGGCCGACGAATACGTCGCCCGGTGCGCCGGTACCCGTCAGGGAATCCGCGGTAAGCTGACTGCGCCCGATGTCGCCGTCGTTCACGGCACCGGGAATATCGTTGATCAGCAGAATGTCGACGGAAGCGTCCGCCGCGAGAACCGGATCGTTGGTACCGGAGACGTAGGCAATGTCACCGACGGTAAAGTCACCGCTCGCATCCGTATCAAAATAGATACCCGGGACGGCTGGTATGGGATCGAAGTCGTCACCGCCAATTGCGCTGTCGATTGCGAGCTGAAAAGGCTCACTACCGTTGCCCGTGTTGGTCACGGTGAACAACAACGCGCGATTCGTATCGCTGGCGGCAACCAGAATCTGCGGGCTTTGCAGAGTTACGACAACGTCGATTCTCTCCTGGACGGTAATACTGGAAATGTTGGAATCCTGGGTGACCGGTGTGCCAGCCACGTCGAAGCTGACCTGGGCCATGTTGTCGATGACCGTCCCGGCCGGCGTACCGGCTGACCAGGCTGGCGCAGACAATAGGATCAGCAACGCAGCGATCGCCGACAACGATCTCTGTCGCAGTTTCCCTCCTGGCTTACCAACTATGTCTTTCAAACGTCCTGTTCCTATCAGGCACCCTCGCCTCTCACTGACAGTTTTACGTCCGGGTAGGGCCACAGCGCCGGGACCCGGGGGTGCCTGCTAATTGTGATTGGCAAGTATGAGAAATGGTGGTTTTTGTAATTGGCTCGTGAACGCAGTCACGCGCAGAACGGGCAAAACGTGCTCTAGTTCACAAAATGGCTCAAGAACATTTGGAGGCTTGTTACGCCCTGACTTGAAGGGTGGTGGATATTCCTGCGCGCCATTCCCTCGACCGATGAGGCGCGCGCCTGGCTATAACAGCTCGGGGTTACTCGGTTTTACGCCGTTTCGTTGAAGAAATTCTTCGTAACGTTTCGCTTTTTCGTCGAGATGCGAAAACACGGGGCCCACGGCGGCTGGAACCAGCTTCGCTGATACGAGATCACGTTATACTGTTCCCCGAGTCGACGGGTGATGAAATGGGAAAAGCAGAAAATATCGAAACCGTAAGAAAGATAAGTTCCGGTGAGGTGGGTCTTCTCGACTTGTGGGCCGAAGACGGCGTTTGGATAATTCCGGGCCTGGCCACTTACCGCGGCAAGCGGGAGATTGCCGAGAAACTGATTGATCCGGTCACCGAGCTGATGGCCAGCATGGGCAGGGTTGAGGTTACAAACATAATTGCGGACGGAGATTTTGTCGTGGTAGAGCAACAGGCAAAAGACCGGATCACGAAAACCGGCAAGCCCTACAACAATACCTACTGCATGGTGTACAAGGTTGTCGACGGCAAGATAAAACAAGTTACCGAGTACTGTGATACAGCACTGGCGAAATCAGTTTTCAGCTAAATGGCGCCTGCCTGCCTGCTCCCGCGGAAGAAGAGGTGACGAGGCGCCGGACGCGCTCAGCAAGGTTTGCGAAGCGCTTACCGGCTGATCCTCGAGAAGGCTAATCGTCCCCCATGCCAATCAACAGCAGCAACCAGCTGAACATGTTGTAGATCGACATATACAGCGTCGTGGTCGCCAGAATGTA
>JAPUJX010000368.1 GCA_027295975.1 Gammaproteobacteria bacterium | reverse complement strand
ATCGATGAACGCGTTTTCCGCAACTGCGACCCGGCCGTGCTGGGAGGGACGCTCACCGCTATCATCGAGGGTTTGATTCTTCAGCGGCTCGCTGACCCCGACTTCCCGGCGGAACAAACCTGGGAGGAAGCCTGGACGCTGATTCAACAGGGGATCACCCATGCCCGGTAACTCACCTCACCCGATGACATCGGGCGGACCTCAGCCATCAGAGGCAATTACCGGTATCGTCCTCTGCGGCGGCGAAGGTCGCCGAGTTGCGGGTGCCGACAAGCCACTGCTCAATTATCACGGGCGTCCCCTCATCGAGTGGGTACTCGATGCGGTAAAACCTCAGGTCGATCGTCTGCTGATCAGCACCAACCGCAACCCTGAAAGTTACGCCGCCTACGGACGGGTGATTACCGACGAGCTACCGCCTTACGCCGGTCCACTTGCCGGTATTGTCAGCTGTCTCAGGAG
Organism: Gammaproteobacteria bacterium; assembly: GCA_027295975.1. Classification (GTDB taxonomy): domain Bacteria; phylum Pseudomonadota; class Gammaproteobacteria; order Pseudomonadales; family Azotimanducaceae; genus SMWK01. The sequence goes on along the minus strand of JAPUJX010000368.1, from coordinate 5,223 downwards.
TTGCCCGACCGAGCTTGCCTTCGTCTGTCCTGGCGATGTGCCGCACCTGGGCGTCGATACGGTGCGTAGACTACATCAGGCTTACGGCGAATCCGAAGCCACTGTGGCTATTGCCTTCGACGGCGTGCAGCGCCAGAACCTGCACCTTTTCCTGTCGCGAAGCTCGATAGACTCGTTGGCGAATTACCTGGGCCACGGTTACAGAAGCGTACACGGCTGGCTCGACGGGATAGCGATAGTGGAAGTCGACTTCAGCGATCAACAGGAGAGTTTCCGCAATCTGAACCACCACGATGGCTTCCACTGAACGCCATTACATCTGTGACTGGAGGTAATTTTCGATACCGGTTTTCCCGATCAGGTCGAGCTGCGTCTCGATCCAGTCGACATGTTCCTCTTCCGACGACAAAATTTCCCGAAAAAGATGCCGGCTGACAAAGTCCCCAACCCTCTCACTGTGCGCGATGGCCTCACGCAGCACAGGGATGGCCTCCATCTCGAGTTTCAGGTCGCACTCGAGCATTTCCGGAACCTTCTGGCCAACATATAACTTGCCGAGATCCTGCATCCCGGGCAGCCCTTCGAGAAAGAGAATGCGCTCCATCAACGCATCCGCGTGTTTCATCTCATCGATGGATTCCTCGCGTTCATGTTCTGCGAGCCTCTTCAGCCCCCAGTCTTCGAATATCTTGGCATGCAGGAAGTACTGGTTGATGGCCGTGAGTTCGTTTTTGAGAACCTGGTTGAGGAAGGTGATGACGTCGGCGTCGAGGGGTTGCATGGCGGTGTTCCGTACCACAAAGTTAACATAAGCATGCCTCAACTCAACCTGAGAATCAACGCTAACCATTTGATTTATAATGAAAATCAGTCGTATCTAACAATGAGGCGGGTTCTTAAATGCAGGTAACTTTTATTTGCATTCGATAATGATTATCATTTAGAGTAAGCATCTCGGCTGAAGGAGTGCTCATGTACGTTTGTATCTGCCACGCGGTGACCGATCATCAGATTCACGATGCGGTAGATGGCGGCGTACAGGATCTGGGGCAACTGGGCGAGGTCTGCGGGGCCGGCACCAACTGCGGACGCTGTCGCGAGATGGTTCAGGAACTCATCGACCGACACCTGGCAGAGGCGGTCTCCTACGCGGCCTGACCTGTTTCCGTTCTGCCGCTATTGCCCCGATTGGGGCGCTATTGCCCACCCTCAACCGCCTAAATTGGATTTCTCTCGATCAACTGGCGCGCGATGATCAGGCGCATCATTTCATTTGTGCCTTCTCCGATCACGAGCAGCGGCGCATCCCGATAGTATCTCTCCACGGGATTGTCCGGTGAGTATCCGTAGGCGCCATGAATCCGCAGGGCTTCCATGGAATTTTCGACAGCGGCTTCGGTCGCGAAGAGTTTCGCCATGCCGGCTTCCATGTCGCAGCGATCCGCCTCATCGTAGGCAATCGCCGCTTTTTCGGTCAGGAGACGCGCGGCTTCCACTCTCGTCGCCATGTCTGCAAGTTTGATCTGGATAGCCTGATGCTGGCAGATCGGAACGCCAAACGTTTTGCGCTCCTGGGCGTAATGTAACGATGCATCCAGCGAGGCCCGGGCGACCCCGACACCGCGAGCCGCCACATTGATGCGCCCGAGGGACAAACCCGAAAGAATCTGTTGCAACCCGCGTCCTTCGTTTTCGCCGACCAGGTTTGCCACCGGAACTCGTACGCCGTCAAACTGCACCTCCCCGGTGTCGACCCCGCGATAGCCGAGCTTTTTCAACTTGACTGCCCGATAACCGGCATGTTTCTCGACCAGAATCAGACTCATGCCCTTGTGAGCGGGCGTCGTGTTGGTATCGGTTTTGACGAGCACGGCCAGTACATTGCCCTCCACCGAGTTCGTGATCCACTGCTTGGTGCCGTCGATTACGTACTCATCACCTTCGCGAACCGCCCGGGTGCGAACCGCCTGCAGATCCGTCCCGCAATCGGGTTCAGTCAACGCGATGCCACCACGCAACTCGCCGGTGGCCATTCGCGGCAGGACGGATTCTTTCATCGACTCCGTACCGAATTGTTCCACCGCCGCACCCATAATCAGATGTGAGTTGAAGATGCCGGAAACAGACATCCATACCGCAGAGACCCGCTCGACGATTTTGGCATAGGTGCTCGCAGGCAAACCGAGCCCGCCATAGGCTTCGCCGATGGTGGCGCCAAACAACCCCAGCACCTTCATCTTCTCGACGAGTTCGTGGGGATAAACGTCTCCCTGCTCGAGGGTTTGTGCCACGGGGGCAACGTCCCGGGCGAGAAATCTGTCGACGGTATCGAGGATGATCTGTTCTTGCTCAGACATATTTCGAGTGTTCAGCCTTGTCGGTTCTCGTCCGTTAACCAGGACCTGACCCTAATAGTCGATTATGTCATCAACGGCTTGACCACGCTTCGGAATGAGCATCGCCCGTTCGAAGCTGATCACCTCGGTGCCATCGGCCTTCCTGCCAGTCGAGCGGATGTTGACGATACCCTGGGTCGGCCGCGATCGCGATTCCCGAATGGCGAGCACCTCGGATTCTGCGTACAGGGTATCGCCGATGAACACAGGACCGGTGAGGCGAACGTTGTCCCACCCGAGGTTGGCAATCGTTTTCTGGCTCACATCCGAGACGGACATGCCGGTCACCAACGACAACGTCAAGCAGGAATTCACCAGCACCTGCCCGAACTCGCTTTTAGCACCGTACTCCTTGTCGAAATGTAACGGGTGCTGATTCATGGTCAACAAAGTGAACCAGGTATTGTCGCTTTCGGTGATTGTCCTTCCTGGACGATGTTCATAAACATCCCCGACCGCGAAATCCTCCAGATACCTGCCATAAGACTCTCGATACCTCCCCTCCCCCACGGGCTTCGCTTGCGCAACCATGTCTTCTCCTTTTCGAAGTAATCCTCGACCCGAGGAAAATACCCCATGTACCTCACGAACGCACCGTCAGAGTCCCTATGGCCTTTGACAGCAACCACCCGCTCACATACCGTGTTTTGAGATCGTGAGGAGACAACCACATGAACAATTCGGCGCCAGGATTTCAGAAACACCCGAACTACGAAGTACTAATCGAACCCAGCCCGGCACACATTCGCGTGTTGGTCGGCGATACTGTCCTTGCCGATACGCAAAACGCCGTGGCTGTGACGGAAACCAAACACCGTCCGGTATTGTACCTGCCTCGCCAGGACGTTCTCGAAAGTTTCCTGAGCGCAACGGAAACCACGACACATTGCCCGTTCAAGGGTGATGCCAGCTACTGGAGCGTCACCACAAACGACGGCACGCTGAAGGATGTCATGTGGAGCTACCTGACACCGTTCGACGAATGTCTGGATCTGCAAGGTTACGTTTCCTTTTACACCGACCGGGTGCAACTCGAAATCGATGGCGAACTACAAGCAAAAGTAGGCCCCGGCTGGACAGATTGACCGTCCAGATTAGTTGCGAGAACGGCTGGAGAAGCCATCCAGCCCCAATTGTCCCGAGTTTTTACCTGCCGACGTAAACGGGCGAGCGTTTTTCCAGGAAGGCACGGACCCCTTCTTGAGAATCTTCGGTACCGCGAAGTTCACGAATCTGCTCGATAGCCCAGCGGCCGGTGTCCTGCCAGTCTGGATCCAGCGTGCGGCGCAACCCTGCCTTCAACGCCCGCACGGCAAGGGGCGGATTGCCGGCGATTTTGGCCGCCAGGCTCAGCGCTGTCGGCATGAGTTCGGCGTGTGGGACCCGCCGGGACACCAGACCGATCGCCAGCGCGGTCTCCGAATCGATCACATCGCCCGTGAAAAGCAACTCGGCTGCCCGTTCTCTACCGACAAGCTGGGCAAGACGGCCCAGCCCGGGTGCGTCGCAACAGAGTCCGCGAATCACGAAGAGTTCGCCGAACTTCGCATTCTCGGACGCCACCCGGATATCGGCCATGAGCGCAAGCTCCATGCCCCACCCCACCGCCGGGCCGTTCACGGCCGCGATGACCGGGATGTCCGTATATAACAAAGCATCCGCCGCAGGGGTCAGGCCCGCACTTTTCCTGGCTCGGTCAAGGAAGGCCTGGGGTGGGGGCTCGGAGCTACCGAGAATCTGCTTCACGTCATCCCCGGCACAGAAAGCTCGACCTTCGCCGGTGATAATCAGCACCCGCGCCTCGCAGCCTCGCACGGCGTCCTCAAGTTCCAGATACGATTGATAGGTCAGCGAATTCATCGCCTCGGGACGAGTGAGCGTGATCACTCCCACATGCTCATTGACTTCGTAACGTAACACTGACTCGCTCATGTTCATTCTCCCCGGCTTACCCGATCGCGCTTTAACAACTTCCGTATTTGCGAGTGCCATGCTACCGGGCGCATGAGTTATGCGCTATCGCCAACGGGTAACGGATTTCCGGTTTCCAGAAGGCTTTTCATGCTGGAGAGAATGTCCGTCCATCCTTCCTGGAGCATCTCGACAACTTGCGTTCCCTCGGCAAAATCGTCATGTGTCATGCGCAATCGCGTTCCATCACCCACCTCCTCGAGCTCGAAGGTCACCCGGGAGGGTGCCTCGATGCTCATCTCCTCGTCCCACAAAATGTGCCAGGTATAGGAAAGCAAACTCGGGTAAACGACTTTGAGGATCTGCCCGTCGACCGCCACACGGCCGTCTTCGTGTAAGAATCGAATGGAGCTGCCTTCCTCCCAGGAGGATTCGACCCCCGTGGAGTGCCAATACTGCCTGGTGAACTCCGCGGTCGTGAGCGCCTGCCAGACGGCTTCTCGCGACGCCTTGATGTTGGACTCGTAAATGCATCTTGGTTTAGAGACGGGTTTAGAGACGGGTTTTTCCATCGTTGTTCTCCTCCAGAGATTGTTTCAGCGCCGCGAGTGCTGTCAGACGACGGTTGGCGTATTTGCTGATCCAACGCGCGGCAATTTCATGAATGGGGACGGGGTTGAGATAGTGTAATTTTTCCCGGCCGCGAAAGTGGCTGACAAGCAGTCCGGCCGATTCGAGCAAAGCCAGATGTTTGGACAACGCCTGACGGCTGAAAGGCGTGTCATTACACAACTCGGACAACGTCTGGCCGTCGTTGCTGAAAAGCCGGTCGAGTACGTCGCGACGTGACGGGTCCGCCAATGCTTTGAATACCCGGTCCATAAACCGCTATTATGCAACTAAATGGTTGCATGTC
>JAPUJX010000367.1 GCA_027295975.1 Gammaproteobacteria bacterium | reverse complement strand
CCTGCGAGGGTGCGAAATGCGTAGTCGTTTTGGTTATTGGGATTCTACCGGCGGATCGCCAGAGTCTTCTTGATTATCCACGCTACGTTCGGCTTCGATGAACACCCGTTGGATCGCTGCGTCCAAACGCTTCACTGTGTCGTTGATCTCGGTGACCGCGCTTTCGAGCTCCGAAGAATCGATGCCGTCCACGAAATCGACACTGATGGTAACGATAATGTACGCCGGTCCCATGTGTAAGGTGGCCGCCTCGTTGATGCACAGGATCCGCTCATCCGCTTCCAGCACCCCCCTGATTGCCGCGACGGTCTCGGGTGCGGCACTCTCGCCGATCAACAGGCTTTTGCTCTCATAGGCAAGCCAGGCGGCCGTGATGCCCAGGATGACGCCAATGGTCATGGAGGCGGCGCCATCAAAAACCGGATTGCCGGTGAGTTGATATAAACCGAGACCCACCATCGCAACGAGCAAACCCAACATGGCTGCCGTGTCTTCGAACACCACCACAAAAATGCTGGGGTCCTTGCCCCGGCGCACGGCTTCAAGGAAACCAAGGGACCCTTTTTGCCGGCCGAATTCGCGAAAGGCGACCATGAGAGCACCACCCTCGAAAACCATCGCGATCCCCAACACAGCGTAGTTCAAGCCGATGTTGCTGATGGCTTCCGGATGGCCGAGATGCTGCCAGCCCTGGTATAGGGAGATGCCCGACCCGAGGGCAAAAATCAGCATGGCGACCACGAAACACCAGAAATAGATCTCCTTGCCGTGGCCGAACGGGAACTGCTCGTCCGCCGGACGTTCGGCCGCTTTCAATCCATAAAGTAAAAGTAACTGGTTGCCGGTATCCACCAAGGAGTGAATGGCTTCGGAGAACATCGCGGAGCTGCCGCTGACACCCGCGGCAAGGAATTTTGTCACCGCAATGAGGGCATTCCCGCACAGGGCCGCATAAATGGCCTTTTTTGATGAACCCGCCACGTCCGAAGAACCCGCCGGTTACCGCCGGCGCAACACCAGGCTGCCGATCGAGGAGCCCGCGCCAAAGGAGCAGATGACGCCCACATCGCCCGCCTCGAAATCGTCCTGATACAGACTGAAAGATATGATCGAGCCGGCCGATGCGGTGTTGGCGTACGTGTCGAGCACAATCGGCGCCTCGTCCTGAGTTGCATCGTGGCCGAGCAGGCGCCTGGCGATGAGATGGTTCATATGGATGTTGGCCTGGTGGAGCCACCAGCGCTTGACATCGGCCACCTCGATCCCAACAGCGGCGATCTGCGCCTGCAGATGGCTCGCCGCCATCGGACAGACATCCTTGAACACCTTACGCCCGTTCTGGTGAAACAGATTGTCGATGCCGAACGTTTCGGTGTCCTCCGCAAACGAGACGTAACCGAAGTTCGAACGGATATTGTTCGAAAAAACGGTGATGGCTTTCGTTCCGAGAATGTCGTAACCGACATCGCTCGTGCAGGTATCCGCCGATTCGAGCACGATGGCGGTGCTGACGTCGCCGAAAATGAAATGGCTGTCGCGATCTCGAAAGTTCATCTGCGGAGTGGTCAGCTCCGGGTTGATCACCAGCGCACAGCGCGCCGACCCGGCAGCGATGGCATCAAATGCACGCTGCAACGCGAAGGTAGCCGCGGAACATGCCACCAGCATGTCGAAACCAAATCCCTGGATCCCGAGGGCATTCTGGACTTCGATGGCTATCGCCGGATAAGCACGCTGAGTGTACGCGCACGATACGATGACCATGTCGATATCCGCACCCGTCTTGCCTGCCTTGGTCATGGCCCGGCGCGCCGAGTTGAGAGCCATTTCCGCCTGCAGCGAAATCTCGTCCTCTTTCCGCTGCGGGATACGGGGCCGCATCCGATCGATGTCGAGGATGCCCTCCTTCTCGTACACGTAACGGCTCTTGATGCCGGAAGCCTTTTCGATGAACGCGCTGCTGGAAGATTCTTTTGCGTCGAACTCTCCCGCATCGATGGCGACGCGGTTTTCGGCGTTGAATCGTTCGGCGTAGGCGTTGTAACTCGCTACCAGCTCGTCGTTGCTGATGGAATGTTCGGGCTTCCAGAGACCCACCCCGCTCACCACCACACCACCAGCCATGGGTCGACTCCTTATTTTTCGCCCGCCCTACGGAATCGGCAGATAGCCGTCTTCCACGCCCTTGGTAAAAACCCCCACCGCATCGTGAGCGTGCAGGCTCTCGTGGTGTTCGATGCGCACCCAGAAATCCGTGATCCGATCGTCGTCACAAAGCTGACTCTTCAGCTTGCGTCCGGCGTCCTCTATGAACATGGGGTTCTGGCCGTTGAGGCGCGCAAACTCCTGCTCGTCCTCGCGTTTGACCGCGGTCTGCACCGGTGTGAGCAGGGTTTCCTCCACCTGGTCGATGATATCGGTGATGGGAAAGTCCACCAGACCATCACGCAGGCGAACCAGTATCTGCGCGTCACTTCGCTGGCTGTGCGGGGTGGCGATGATTCCATCATCGCTGCCGAGCCAGGCGTGGACGTCTGTGGCGTTCACCTGCCCGCGGCTACCGAAGTCATCAACGAATTGATGCTGAATCAGTTGCCGGGCAAGGGCCGCGGAGCAGGGGCAGGTGGACGAATACTGCACGCCGATTTTCACTTCCAGGGTGAAATTCCCATCGATCAACGTTCCTTTGACCGACACGGGATAAGAATTCCATCCGGAATTGTCGCTCACCAATGCCTGACGCCGGAGATAATAGTCGAAGTCAAACTGAACGAACGCTTTCGTACTGAGATCCCGGTGAGACTCGAGAATGCTCAACAGCAGCAGCTTCAGTCCGGCCGCCGTCAACGGTCGGGTCTCCGCGTGCTCGTCCAGAATCAGATAAAGCCGGGACATGTGAATGCCTTTGGCCAACGGATCCCCCAGGTCGACAAATACCTGTACGCGCGACTGGACCTGTTTGTTCTTGTCACCATCGCGAACCAGCAGCGGCTGGTGAATGTCGCTCATCCCCACCCAATTCAGGGTAACCTCGGGCGCATGTAACTCGCCCCTTGCAACATCGGGCATGGCGTTGATGGCAACGAGTTCCGCTTTGTTCATCTGCGAGTCCTAAGGAAACGACCAATTGGGTGCACATTGTAACCAATCGCCCCGCTCTGGCAAAAAGTGGGCAATTACAGGTAAACGGGTACCCAAAAGAGGTGAAAACAGACAAGCTGGGGGTCGGGACGGGAATGGGGCTCAGCCACGGAGCTGCTCCATCTCGGTGGCGCTGAGTTCCCGAGCCTCGTCTTCCAACATCACTGGAATTCCATCGCGAATCGGATAAGCCAACCCGCTTGCACGGCACCAGAGTTCGTTTTCGTCTTTTTTATAGGTCAGCGACGCCTTGGTGACCGGGCAGACGAGTAATTCTAATAATCTGGAATCCAATGTCGTGGCAACCTCCGTCGACAATCCGCTCAGTGTACCGCCGACGTTATCCGGATGCAGGGGGCGGTGACCCCTTCACGCCTCACGCCTGATAGGGGTTTTTCAGGACAATCGTCTCCGATCTGTCGGGACCGGTCGAGATAATGTCGATGGGAGCGTCGACCGCCTGCTCGATGCGACGGATATAGGACTGCGCGGCTTCCGGCAACGCCTGGTAGTCTTTTATCCCGAGGGTCGAAGCGCCCCAGCCAGGCAACTCCTCGTAGATCGGTTTGATGTCGGCATAATATTCATTGGCAAAACGTGGGGTATCCGCGGCACCATCCGGACCTTCGTAACCCACACAGATCTTGATGGAGTCCAAACCATCGAGGACATCAAGCTTCGTCAGGCACAGTCCCGAAATGCTGTTGATCTGCACCGCCTGGCGTAAAGCAACCGTGTCGAACCAGCCGCATCGGCGCGGTCGACCCGTGGTGGAGCCGAACTCATGCCCGCGCTTCGCCAACCGCTCGCCGGTGGCATCGAACAGCTCAGTGGGAAAGGGCCCGGAGCCCACTCTGGTGGAATAGGCTTTGGTGATCCCCAGAATATAGTCGAGGTATCTGGGACCAAACCCGCTGCCGACCGCCGTGCCTCCCGCCGTGGTGTTCGAGGACGTGACAAACGGGTAGGTGCCAAGATCCACATCCAGCAGCGCGCCCTGGGCGCCTTCGAACAGGATATTGTCACCCGCTTCGCGCAGCGCGTGCAGCATGGGCACCACGTCCGCCACCATCGGTTTGATCTGCTCCGCCACCTCGGCACACCTATCCAGCGTGTGGTTGAAATCAACGGTCTCGGTTTTGTAATACCGCTCGAGCATGAAGTTGTGATATTCCATCACTTCCGCAAGTTTGGCGGCGAATCCCTGCCAGTAGAAAAGGTCTCCGAGGCGCACTCCCCGGCGCGCTGCCTTGTCCTCGTAAGCGGGTCCGATGCCGCGCCCGGTGGTGCCGATTTTCTGACTGCCCCGGGCTTGCTCCCGGGCAAGATCCAGCTTGACGTGATAAGGCAATATCAACGGGCAAGCCGGGCTGATGTACAGTCGTTTTCGTATCGCTACGCCGCGCGTTTCGAGCCCGATAATTTCTTCCATCAGCGCGTGGAGGTCGAGAACAACCCCGTTGCCGATGAAACACCGTACGTCGGGGCGCAGGATGCCCGAAGGAATCAGGTGTAATACCGTCTTCTCCCCGTCGATCACCAGCGTATGCCCCGCATTGTGGCCCCCCTGAAAGCGCACCACGGCGGCACTCTGCTCGGTCAGTAGGTCAACGATCTTGCCTTTTCCTTCGTCGCCCCACTGGGTACCGATGACGACGACGTTCCTGCCCATATTCTTCATGCCTCAAATCAGGTCCGCAACGGACCACTGTCCCGCTTTGAGTACCAGTTGCCTCGAACAGGAAGACGACGGGGTCTCTGCCTCCGAGAGAGCAACCAGGACCCGTTCTCCGGTTTCTCGCAACTCGTTAATCAACCCCATGAGTTCCGCCTTGTTCCGTTCCCTGGCCCATGGCGCCCAGATCGCCTCTGGCGGGGTAAAAGCGCTTTCCAGCAGCAACTCCTTGAGACTCACATCGAACCCGGTCGCTGGACGATTGCGTCCGAACGCCGCCCCGATACCGTCGTATCTGCCCCCGCGAGCGAGCGCACGGCCCTGGTCCGCATGGAACGCCGAAAAAACGGGTCCGTTGTGGTAACCGTAACCGGCAAGTTCCGCCACATCGAAACGCAACGCCAGGTTCGGGCAACGCCGCCCCACCATCTCGGTGAACTCGACAAGTACATCGAGTTGCGCGAGTACCTCAACGGGGGCCGATTCGAGAACCTGTCGTACGTTTCCTACTTCGTCTGCCGGACCCATCAACGTCGGGAGGCGCACCAGCATGTCGGCAATGGGGGTAACGCCCGCGATATCGGCAATGTCCGTTTCCGACTTGCTCTGCACGGCCGCGAACAACTCCCGTTCCCCGCTGCCGGCCATATCCAGTGCCGCGGCAAGGCTGTGGTAGATACCCATGTTCCCGAGAACCAACACGGGCTCAATCACCCCCACGGC
>JAPUJX010000366.1 GCA_027295975.1 Gammaproteobacteria bacterium | reverse complement strand
ATGCAATGGAATCGGGTGTCCAGGTCGAATACCTCGCGACAACGGCGGAAGCGCTTGCCACCGAGCGCCCGGGAGGATTCTCCACGGTGACCTGTCTCGAAATGTTGGAACATGTGCCGGATTACACCTCCACCGTCAAGGCTTGCGCGGATCTCACCAGCCCAGGCGGGCATCTGGTGTTCTCCACCATCAATCGCAATCCCAAAGCCTATGTCTTGATGGTCCTGGGCGCCGAATACGTGTTGGGGCTCCTGCCTCGAGGCACCCACGATTACGCGAAGTTCATCCGTCCGGCGGAACTCGCCCGTGCGGTCACAGCGGCAGGGTTGGAGGTGATGGAAATTACCGGAATGCGCTACAACCCATTCAGCAGGCAGTGCACCCTGTCCAGCGACGTCGATGTGAACTATCTGCTCCATGCTCGAAAAAACTGACTACGCGGAACTCGAGGCCGCTCGCCCGAACTGGCGATTCGCCCCCGGGGACGACTGCCTGGCCGAGAAGATCATTCTCGTCACCGGTGCCGGGGATGGCATCGGTCGAGCCGCCGCTAAGACGTTTGCCACCTTCGGCGCCCACGTGGTGCTGTTGGGACGCACCCGGACAAAACTCGAAGCCGTGTTCGATTGGATTACGACCCACACCCCGACCGAGCCCGTGATCGTACCCTGTGACCTGCTGGCATTAGACGAAGAAAGCGGACAAACATTAATGCAAGCCATCGATACTTCCTTCGGACGGCTGGACGGCATCCTGCACAACGCTTCGATTCTCGGTCCGAAAGTGCCGATCGCCCACTACCCCGCCGAACAATGGCAGCAGGTGATGCAAGTCAACGCCTTCGCCCCCTTCCTGCTCACCCGGGCACTGTTACCGGCCCTGGAAAAGAGTCCAGCCGCTTCAATCGTAATGATCTCTTCGAGCGTAGGCCGCAAAGGGCGGGCTTACTGGGGTGCGTATGCGGTCTCCAAGTTCGCTCTCGAGGGCCTCACCCAGGTGCTTGCCGATGAACACGAGCACGCGGCGAAAATTCGCGTCAACAGCCTCAATCCCGGTGGGACCCGCACCGCCATGCGCCGTGCGGCATATCCAACGGAAAACCCCGCCACGCTTCCAGCACCCGAAGAACGGCTCGATCTGGCCCTCTACCTGATGACGGATCTTTCCAGAGGTGTCACCGGCGAACAATTCGATGCCCGGAGCTGGATCGGCCCCGTAGCTAAGTGACCCCTTTTATTCCTTGAGGTTGGGGAGTTCCGGATACGGCAGCAGCAAGGAACGTCGATTCTCACGGCGGCGGTTCGGACGGGCAATCAGCGGTAGCCGCAGCAGCTTGTACAAGCTGGTCAGGTCGGCGTGGCCCAACTCCGCAATGCGACCTCGCGGCAAGGTCGAAGGTAACACCACCGGACCGAATCTGACCCGTTTCAGTCGGCTGACGGTCACCCCCTCCGCGTCGAACAAACGCCGCACCTCACGGTTTTTTCCTTCCATCAACACCACGTGATACCAGTGGTTGATGCTGGAGCCATTGTAATACTGGACGTCGTTGAAGCGGTGCAACTCGCCGTCGATCTCGACGCCTGCCAGTAACCGCTGGATCGCCTCGCCGCTCAATTTACCGATGATTCGAACGGCATACTCCCGATCGAGACCGGTGGAAGGATGCATCATGCGGTTGGCCAGTGCCCCGTCATTGGACAGCAGTAACAAACCCGTGGTCTGGATGTCGAGACGACCAACCGAGATCCAGCGGCCGTTGCGTATTTTCGGCAAATCGTCGAATACGCTGCGTCTGCCTTCCGGATCGCGGCGTGAGCAGATCACGCCCACCGGTTTGTTGTATACCAACACTCTGGAGGATTCGTTCGAGCGTCGATGGAGGGCCTTCCCGTCAACCCGTATACGATCTTTTCCGGTTACCCGCTGACCGATATGCGCCGGTTGTCCATTCACGGCGATTCGACCCGAACCAATCCAGTGCTCCATTTCCCGGCGCGAGCCGTAACCGAGTTCTGCCAACATCTTCTGCAGTTTCTCGGTTTTCTCGTGGGTCATGGTGTAAAAATCGCCTCGGGGACCCCTCGGGGACCCCTTTTATCCCTACAGGGAGGTAATTGGCGCCGTGGGTAGAGGCACGACTTCGGCCCGCTGTTTTTCACCGGCGGCCGATTCCTCCGGGGTCTGCTCACCCTCCCCTTCGGCTTCTTCGGTGTGCAGTCGCGCCGGCTCGGCGATGGGCGGAGTTTCCTCGACCGCCAGGGTTTCCATCAACTCGCGAATCTCGGCGAGAGGCGGCAGCTGGTCGAGGCTCTTGAGGTTGAAGTAGTCCAGGAACGCGCGCGTAGTACCGTACATGGCAGGCCGCCCCGGTACTTCGCGCTGACCGATCACCCGTATCCAGCCGCGCTCAAGCAGGGTTCTCATAATGTTCTGGCTCACGCTTACTCCACGGACCTGCTCGATATCACCGCGAGTGACCGGTTGTTTGTAGGCGATCAATGCGAGTGTTTCCAGGAGCGCGCGCGAGTAACGAGGCGGCTTTTCGTCCCACAATCGACTAACCCACCGACTGAGTTCCTGGCGGACCTGAAAGCGGTATCCCGACGCCACCCGTTTGAGCTCATAACCGTGATTCATCGCGTCAGTCTCAATTATTTTGAGAGCTTCCCGAATCCGGGTCCGTGCCTGCTCGACCTCGAGCTCTCCCCGCGCGAAAAGTTTTACCAGCCGATCTACCGCTAACGGCTCATCCGTGGCCAACAGCGCCGCTTCTATGATTCGTTTGATCTGTTCGTCCTCGAGGCGATCGGACATTTGCTACTCTCCGGCGGCACGTACGTAAATGGGAGCAAACGGCTGGTTCTGAACCAAATCCAGAAGTGCTTCGCGGATAAGCTCCATCAGAGCGAGAAACGTCACCACAACACCCATGCGCCCTTCCTCCGCGGTGAACAGGTGCGCAAACGGCACGAAGTCCGTCGCATCACTCACGGTTGAGAGTATTTCCTGCATTCGTTCGGCCACTGACAACGCCTCTAGCTGGACGGCGTGACGCTCATACATTTCCGCTCGTTTGAGCACATTGGCCAGCGCCACCAGCACCTCTTTCATATCCACTACCGGATCGGAGTGCTGGCGCACCAGTTCGGGCTTCTCGGCATGGGCGGTGAATATGTCGCGCTCGAGTCGCGCCAGCGCGGCGACGCCCTCGGCGGCTAGTTTGATCTGCTCATATTCCTGCAGACGGCGAATGAGCTCGGCACGAGGATCGTGTTCATCTTCCTCCGCGTGCGCCAGTCGCGGTAACAACATGCGCGATTTGATCTCCGCCAACATGGCGGCCATGACGAGGTATTCACCGGCCAGCTCCAGTTGCATCTCACTCATGAGATCGACGTAATTCATGTACTGTTGCGTGATCTCGGCTACTTTGACGTCGAGAATATCCAGATTTTCCCGGCGAATCAGGTACAGCAGAAGGTCCAACGGGCCTTCGAAAGTTTCCAGGAAAACCTCGAGGGCATCCGGGGGAATGTAGAGGTCGGTCGGAAGTTCGCGAACCGCTTCTCCCGCAACCAGGGCCAGGGTGTCCGCGGATTCCCGCCGCGCGCGAACCAGGCGGGGTGCTGAATCGTCGCTCGTATCAACGCCCATCTATTCGACACTCGCTATTATTTGGCATTGGTGTCCTGTTTCAACGCTGGATTCCGCGTCAACGATTTATGGTTCTCCGCTTGGAAATGCCAATTGCGGAACGCACATCGTCCAACGTTTCTCGCGCGACATCGCGGGCCTTCTCCGAGCCTTCGAGCAATATCGAGTAAACCAGATCAGGGTCTTCTTCGAACTGGCGCGCTCGTTCCCGCATACCCGCCTGTTCCTCGTTGATGGCTTCGATGAGCGGTTTTTTACAATCGAGACAACCAATACCCGCACTGCGGCAACCCTGGGCCGCCCAACGGCACGTCTCGGCATCGGAGTATACCTCGTGCAGCGAATACACCGGGCACTTATGTGGGTTGCCTGCGTCTTTTCGCCGTGCCCGTGCGGGATCCGTTTTCATTTTTCGAAGCTTCCGGTCGACGACGTCGGGATCTTCGCGCAGCGCGATAGTATTGCCGTAGGATTTCGACATCTTCTCGCCATCGAGTCCCGGTACCTTGGCCTCCCTGGTGAGCAACGCCGCAGGCTCCGGCAAGATGATGCGCCCGCCGCCTTCGAGAAACCCGAATAATCTCTCCGTGTCGCCAATAGATAAATTCTGTTGTTCCGCCAACAGGGCGCGCGCCCGCTGCAACGCTTCTGCATCACCTTTTTCGAGGTAGTTCCGCCTGAGTTCGCGATACAGGCGCGCCGCCTTTCGGCCCATCTTTTTAATGGCGTTCTCGGCATGTTCCTCGAAACCCGGTTCACGTCCGTAGATGTGATTGAACCGCCGGGCTATCTCACGGGTGAGTTCGACGTGGGCGACCTGATCCGCCCCAACCGGCACGTTTCCAGCTTTGTATATGAGGATATCGGCGGACTGCAGCACCGGGTAACCCAGAAAGCCATAAGTCGAAAGGTCCCGATCTTTGAGTTTGAGCTGCTGATCCTTGTAACTGGGCACTCGTTCGAGCCAGCTAACGGGGGTGATCATCGAAAGCAATAAGTGCAACTCCGCGTGTTCAGGCACCTTGGACTGTACGAACAGAGTAGCTGCCCCGGGGTTGACCCCGGCCGCGAGCCAATCGACTACGGTATCGAAGGTGTATTGCTCGATATTCTCGGTTTCATTGTAACCCGTAGTGAGCGCATGCCAGTCGGCAACAAAAAAAAAGCATTCGTATTCGTGTTGCAGCTGGATCCAGTTCTTGAGAACCCCATGGTAGTGACCAATGTGTAACCGGCCGGTCGGGCGCATGCCGGAAAGCACGCGGCGGCTCGATTCATGACTGCTCAATGCAGCGCCCTATTCCTTGAACACGACCGGTATTATAGTGAAATCAGACAAACTCACCCAGCCCTTGACGCACCACCTCCGGAACATCCCGGGTGAGGTCCACCACCGTTGTAGGGATCAGTCCGTTGTAACCCCCATCGAGGATCAGATCCACCGAATGTTCCAGTTCCCGACGGATCTCCTGCGGGTCTGACATCGCCTCGGCGGCATCGGGCAGTCGCATGGTCGTCGACATCAAAGGTTCCCCCAACGCCTCCAGCAACCCCCGTGCCACGGCGTTGTCCGGCACGCGCAGGCCGATGGTGCGCCGCTTCGGATGTACCAGGCGCCGCGGCACCTCCCGGGTGGCCTGCAGGAGGAAGGTAAACGGACCAGGCGTGAGGTGTTTGAGGATTCGATAGCTCTGATCGTCCACTCGCGCGTACAGCGAGATCTCAGAGAGATCTCTACAGGTCAGCGTGAAGTGATGGTACCTGGCCAATCGCCGAAGCTGACGGATCCGGTCGAGTGCCTGTTTGTCACCGATGCGGCATCCAAGTGCGTAGGTCGTATCGGTTGGGTAAACCACCAGGCCACCGGCGGCGATGATCTCCGCCGCACGCAACAGCAGGCGCTGCTGCGGATGCGAGGGATGAATGGAAAAGTACTGGCTCACCCTGGTGCTCCATCAACCGATTATTTCAGTCTCTTAGCTATACATATTACGTATTCATATCAGGTACGCATATTACGTACCTACGTAACCCTGTCCCAAAAATAACTTCACCAATCCGCTGGTTTTTTTCGCCCCCGGCTGCGTTGGTCGTCCTTGTGTGGGGCCTACCACACGGCGTTTCCCCGCCTTGGGTGGCACGAAAAACCCTACGCGACTCAGCACAGTTATTTATGGGACAGGACGCTAGGCTGCACGTATCGTTACAGGCTATAGTTATTTCATTAATGTCACAGACTGGCGATTTTCCTGCCCATTGAAGCAATGAACCAATTCCTGGACTTCGTCCCCATTCTACTTTTTGTAATCGTGTTCTTCATGAGCGACATCTATTCGGCAACGGCCGCGCTCATGATCGCCGTCACCCTGCAGCTGATCATTTACTGGGCACTCAAAAAACCCGTCAGCCGCGAGCTCAAACTGACATTCTGGGTGTGTTTGATCTTCGGCGGGCTGACTCTGTTTTTTCGCAATGAACTCTTCATTCAATGGAAACCGACAATCGTGAACGGGTTGCTGGCCATTTCGCTGGTTGCCAGCCACTTTTTCGGCAAATCCAATCTGATTAAAAAAGTACTCGGCAAGCAGATCAGTTTGCCCGACGAGGTGTGGACCCGAATCAATTTGGGCTGGGCAGGTGGTTTTTCCCTCGCAGCCGCGCTCAATCTCGTCGTGGCGTACAACTTCTCCATGGAGGTCTGGGTGACCTACAAGCTGATTGGGGGATTTGCGCTCACATTTGCCTATGTCGCGATCACCTTGATCTATTTGAACAGCAAAGGTTATCTCGAAAGCAAAGAGCAGGGATTGGATGTTGAAGGAGCGAATCTCGAAGGACCGAACGTTGAAGGACCCGTCGTTGAAAAAGAGGTCTAACCTCCAGACGTTTCTGATCGCCCTGTGGCTGTCCGCGACAGCAGGTCAACTGACATCAGTCGAAGCAGTTGCCGAAACGATGTACATCACCGACAGCTTGAGCGTCCCCCTCAGGAGTGGCCCCTCGAACGCCCATAGAATCCTGCATCGAGGGCTCGCAAGCGGCTCCGCAATGGAGGTAATCGAGCGAAACGAAGATGCCGGATTTGCACGCATTCGTACCCAACGAGGTACGGAGGGCTGGATCCCGATTCAATACCTCATCAGCGAACCCATCGCTCGCGACCGCCTTGAGCAGGCCAATATTCGAATGGCTCAACTCGACACCGCCGCAGACGAATTGCGCGGACAACTCACCAGCACGGAGCGCGACCGTGAACAGATACAACAAAACAATGCGCGGCTGACGGGCCTGGTAGCGGCCCTCGAAACGGAACTCGAGGACATAAAACGAATCTCCAAAGGGGCGATTGCGGAGCATGCCAGCAACCTGCGGCTCATGGATCTCAACGCACGGGTTCGTGAAGAGTTGGAAGATCTCGTGGCCGAGCGCAACGCCCTGCAGGAAAATCTGCAACAACGCTGGATGTTCATCGGCGGGGGGCTGGTGTTAGTGGGTCTGTTACTCGGCACGGTCATCAAAGCCCGGCCTCGACGCAGCGGCTGGAGCTGACGATGGCAGTGTTGAGCGTCAACCTGAACAAGATCGCGCTAATCAGGAATTCCCGCGATGGGGTTTCACCGAGCGTCGTAAAGGCCGCCAGGACAGTAATCTCCGCCGGTGCGCACGGCATCACCGTGCATCCGCGACCCGACCAAAGGCATATTCGTCCTTCAGACGTGAGCGATCTGGCGAAACTTCTGGTCGACTATCAGGAAATCGAATTCAACATCGAAGGCAACCCTTTCGCCCCACCGCGCGGTGACAACGGTTATCCCGGCTTCGATGCGTTGATCGAGTCGGCCCTCCCTCAGCAGGCGACGCTGGTTCCCGACAGCGACGGACAACTCACCTCGGACCATGGTTGGGACCTGACTGGCGACAACAAACGGCTCCGTGCCGCGGTCGCCCGATATCAGAATACGGGCGCGCGGGTGAGCCTCTTCATGGATCCCGATGTTGAACAGATTGCGCGCGTTCGCGATTACGGCGCCGATCGCATAGAACTTTATACGGGACCTTTTGCGGCGACGCTGGCGAAGAAAGGTCTGAATCATGCTGACAGCAGAGCTTCGTTGTCCCGTTACCTCGATGCCGCGCGTTACGCCAACCAGGCGGGTCTCGGCGTCAATGCCGGCCATGATCTCGATCTCACCAACTTGATACTGTTCCGTGAAATCTCCGAGGTCGCCGAAGTTTCCATCGGTCACGCGCTGATCATAGATGCACTGGAGTTCGGGCTGGCGGAGGCGGTGAACAGATACCTGGCGGCTCTTTCCGGCAGCTAGGAACAAAACCCGGGCGGTCACGCCGCACGACAACGGAATATTCCCTGCGCCGAACTCATCGCGGCGCTACAATCTCCACCACGAGGCGAAACCGCTGTCATAAAACGCAATCGTCCCAACAAGGCGAAATCACCGTTACAGAACGAAGTCGAAAATGAACCAAATGAAACACCTACTCGCTCTCGCGCTCACCTGTTACCTGCCCATGGCGGCCAGTGCAGGGGTGGTGGAGACCATCGATACCTTCATCGAATCGCAGTCTATCGACAAGTCGCAGCCCGGCTGGAAGACAGGCTTGCGCAAACCGCCGAAGGTGGAGTTCGATACCGACAAATCTTATTACTGGAACCTGGAAACCAACGTCGGCAGCATCAAGATCAAGCTATTGCCGGACGTCGCCCCAATGCACGTATCGAGCACGATCTATCTGGTGCGGCTTGGCTTTTACGATGGCCTGACCTTCCACCGGGTCATCAGTCAGTTCATGGCACAGGGCGGGGACCCACAGGGTAACGGGTGCTGCGGACCCGGCTACAACTACCGGGGTGAGTTCTCGGACAAGGTGAAACACAATCGGCCCGGACTGCTGAGCATGGCGAACTCCGGGCCCGGCACGGATGGGAGCCAGTTTTTTCTCACATTCGTCAAAACGCCCTGGTTGGACCGCAAGCACACTATCTTCGGCGAGGTAGCCGAAGGGATGGAGACCGTCAAGGTGCTTGAAGGCTACGGCAGCCAGAGCGGCCAGCCCTCAAAAATGCTCGAGATGATCCGCAGCACCATCTCGGTCGAGTAAGGATCTTTGAGCGACTCGAGCCGGGCGACTCATACCTGGTTGTTCGGTATCATCCCTCCCCTTTTTATGGAGCCTTCTCTATGAGAACTGCCTTCATCGCCGCGGCAAGCGCCATTTTCTTCGCCGCCGTGATCACAGAACTCTCCAGTCGCCTCTGGCCTGGAAGCTATCTGGCCTTGTTGACAATTGCCGCTTCCACGTTGTTCATCCACGGTTTGCTCATCTTCAAACTGAGTGTTCCCGCAACTCCCGGTTCCACCACCGAGGGTTCCCGACAGGAGCGGCCCACAAAAAGGAGATCTCCGAAACAGCGACCCCAGAACCAGCAACCCAGTCCCGTTTCCAACGCGCCTCACGAGACCGGGACAGTCAAGTGGTTCAACCGCACAAAGGGATTTGGCTTCATCATTCGAGAGTCTGGAGAGGAGATTTTTGTCCACCAACGTTCCATTCGTTCTGTGGGCCAGGGCGACAACCGGCGCAGACCGGCTTTGCGCGACGGTCAGAAAGTCATTTTTCAGGTAGCCGAGCGCGACAAAGGGCTCCAGGCCGAGGACGTTGCCGCCCACGAGGAGTCATAGCGGGTCTGGTGAACGTTCGCACGGCTATTGATCAACGTATTGCCGCGGCGCTGTCGACCTGTACCGGGGTCGACTCCCCGGCACTCGTGCAACCTGCCCGCAAGCCGGAATTTGGCGACTACCAGGCCAATGGGGTGATGGCGGCCGCAAAGCGGCTGAAAACCAACCCGGTCGAGTTGGCAGCCCAGGTGATCGACACGGTTGCGCTCGACGACATAGCGGCACGCCTCGAGACCGCGGGGCCGGGGTTCATCAACATCTTCCTGAGCGCCGAGTTTCTCGCGACCAGCCTCGATCGTAAGCAACCCCTGGTAATCCAGGTCGATGACCCTTACACGGTGGTGGTGGATTACTCCAGCCCCAATCTCGCCAAAGAGATGCACGTGGGACATATACGCAGCACCATCATTGGCGACGCGCTGGCACTGGTCCTCGAAAGGCTCGGGCACAAGGTGATTCGCAAGAACCATGTCGGTGACTGGGGGACCCAGTTCGGCATGCTGATCACTTACCTCTCCGAGACCGGTGAGAATTCGGAGGTGCTGGAAGATCTCGAAGATTTCTACCGTGCCGCCAAAACGCGATTCGACGCCGACGCTGCCTTTGCGACCCGGAGCCGTCTGGCAGTTGTTGGTCTGCAGGGCGGCGACCCCGAGATACGCAGCCATTGGCGGCGATTCATCGATATTTCCCTCAATCATTGCCAAGCTCTCTACGGACGCCTCGGGGTGAGCTTGAGTCGGGAGGACGTCCATGCGGAAAGCGCATACAACGACGATCTACCGACCGTCATCGAGTTGTTACGCAAACAAGGGCTGCTCGAAACTTCGGACGGAGCGCAATGCGTCTTTCTCGAAGAATTCAAAGGCAAAAACGATTTGCCGCTGCCGGTGATCGTACAAAAATCGGACGGTGGCTATCTGTATGCAACCACCGACCTCGCAGCGGTGCGCCATCGCCGGAACGAACTAAAGGCGCAACGTGTACTCTACTTCACCGATGCCCGGCAGGCTCTGCATTTCAAACAGATATTTGCGGTCGCCCGCAAGGCCGGCTTTGCGGATCCCGCAATGAGTCTCGAGCATCACCCCTTTGGAAACATGTTGGGTAAAGACGGCAAACCGTTTAAAACTCGCGAAGGCGGCGTGCTCAAGCTTGCCGAGCTTCTCGATGAAGCCGAAACACGTGCTTTCGAGCTCGTGAGCGAGAAAAACCCCGACCTGGCCGAAGACGAACGGCGCGAGATTGCTCGCGTGGTGGGTATCGGTGCCGTGAAGTATGCCGATCTTTCCAAAAACCGCACCAGCGACTATCACTTCGACTGGGACCAGATGCTCGCCTTCGAAGGTAATACCGCTCCCTATCTTCAGTATGCTTATACACGGGTACAAAGCGTGTTTCGCCGCGGGAACATCGACGTTGATTCGCTCACCGGGGAGATAACACCTCAGGAGCCCGATGAACGAACTCTGGCGGTTAAGTTACTGCGATTTCAAGAGGTTCTCGAACAGGTCGCAGCGGATGCATACCCACACTACTTATGCACGTACCTCTATGAGCTAGCCAGCCAGTTTATGCGGTTTTACGAAGCCTGCCCTGTTCTGAGCGCGCCCGGGGAGACCCGGGTGAGCCGCCTGTTATTGTGTGAGCGGGTCGCCGAGACGCTCAAAAACGGCCTCGGCCTGCTGGGCATCGAAACCGTCGAACGCATGTAAAAAGCCGCTCTCGAAACGCCCGGGGTGAGGGTGGCCGGTTCCCCTAAGCTGGTGCCAGCTTCGGTATGGAGTAGGACTTCAGCTCTTCGACAAAATCCCTGAGAACCTGAAGACCGGTTGCCTCGGCATCCAGACACCATTGTTTCAGCGCAAGCAACAGCTCATCAGCGTTGCCGCTCCGTTTATTCCAAACGGCCTGGAGACGCAAACGCAACTCGTAAATCACTTTGATATCGGGATGCGCATCGACGAGTTCCGAGATGTGGTTTTTCCCAGCGTCGTCCACGAGCGACTCTTCCTTGCAGAGCACAACTTTGGCCTTACGCAGCACCGAGCGTGCAACGGTGCCGGCTTTACGAAACTCCTGCTCGACGAGAGGCGCGACGACGTTCTCGGCGTATATTGCCATTATCCGAAAGCGATCATTCAATACACCCCAGGCGGTGTCTATGTCGATGGTCGTCTTCCCGGAAATCTGCTCGACGATGGGTCCCCGGCTGAGCGGTTTTGCCAGCCGCAGCATCTGGAACAGACGAATCCAGCACCAGCCGATGTCGAACTCCCAGGGCATCTGGGAAAATTTTGCCGAATTGGGGTAGGTGTGGTGATTGTTGTGCATCTCTTCGCCGCCGATGAGGATACCCAGAGGAACAATATTGGTCGCGGCGTCGGGACACTCGAAGTTCCGATAACCCCACCAATGGCCGATACCGTTGATGATGCCGCCGGCAATCGGTATCAGGGC
Organism: Gammaproteobacteria bacterium; assembly: GCA_027295975.1. Taxonomy (GTDB): domain Bacteria; phylum Pseudomonadota; class Gammaproteobacteria; order Pseudomonadales; family Azotimanducaceae; genus SMWK01. Next base: position 4,356 of record JAPUJX010000366.1, on the reverse strand, counting down.
CATCTGCACCGCCCAGATCGTCACTCCGATAACACCGAAGAGCACAATGTTGATCAGCGCCATGATCGCGATACCGTGCAGCGAACAGCCTGCGTACACGTTGCGCTCCATCCAGTCGTCCGGACAACCGGCGCCATATTTTTCCATGATCTCAGGTTTCGCGGCGGCTTCCCGGTAGGTTTCCATGCCTTGCCAGAGAACTTTCTTCAGACCCATCACAACCGGACTGTGAGGGTCGTTTTCGGTTTCACACACCGCATGATGTTTACGGTGTATCGCCGTCCACTCCCTGGTGACGATACCCGTGCTCAACCACAACCAGAAGCGGAAAACATGCTGCAACAGCGGATGTAAATCCAGCGAGCGATGGGCCGAGTGCCTGTGCAGGTAAAGGGTTACGGACACGATTGTGAGGTGCGTCACGATCAGGCTATAGATCAGGAGTTCGAGCCAGGAAAAATTCAAGAATCCGTTGCTGAACCAGTCCAGTAATGTCACGTGAGCAAGCCTCCTTCGGTCTTACCTAAAGGTATAGGTGTTATTGGTGTGTCTGCAATAGCCGAGAGGGATCCGGGTGTCATTCGTGCCTGTTTCAACGGCTGAAAATGTAAAAAGTGTGAACAAACGACACTGAACTATCGCAATGGCAATACGGTGGTGGCTGGTGGTCCGACTTCTCTCAGGCTCGCACCAGCTTCGGTATGGAGTAGGACTTCAATTCTTCAACGAAGTCCCTGAGAACCTGAAGACCTGTTGCCTCGGCATCCAGGCACCATTGTTTCAAGGCGTTCAGCAGTTCATCGGCATTGCCGCCCCGTTTACTCCACACAGCCTGCAGACCCAGGCGTAACTCGTAAATCAATTTGATGTCGGGGTGTGCTTCGACGAGTTCCGAGATTCGATGTTTACCGGCGTCGTCGACCAGAGACTCCTCTTTGCACAGTACAATCTTGGCCCTGCGCACCAGTTTGTGGGCAACGCTTCCGGCTTTGTGAAGCTCATGTTCGACGAGGGGGCCGATTACCTTCTCCGCATATTTGGCCATCACCCGGAAGCGGTCGTTCAACACCGCCCAGGCGGTATCGATGTCGATCGTGGTTTTGCCGGGGATCTGCTCCACGACCGGCCCCGTGCTGAGCGGCTTGGCCAGCCGCAATATCTGGAAGAATCGAATCCAAAACCAGCCGATATCGAATTCCCACGGTTTCTGTGAAAACTTGGCCGAATTGGGATAGGTGTGGTGGTTATTGTGCATCTCTTCACCACCGATGAGGATTCCCCAGGGAACAATATTGGTCGCGGCATCGGGACATTCGAAGTTCCGGTAACCCCAGTAGTGGCCAATTCCGTTGATCACACCCGCGGCAAAAAATGGTATCCAGATCATCTGCACCGCCCAGACGGTCAACCCGATGACGCCAAACAGAGCGATGTTGATGAACGCCAGGCTCGTAACGCCGAACACCGTATACGCCGAATAAAAATTACGCTCCATCCAATCGTCCGGACAGCCAGCCCCGTATTTTTCCATGATTTCGGGTTGCGCGGCAGACTCGCGATAACGCTCCGCACCCTCCCAGAGAATCTTGTTCAGACCTTGCACCACAGGGCTGTGAGGGTCGTCTTCGGTTTCACAGACGGCATGATGTTTACGGTGAATCGAGGTCCACACCCTGGTACTCATGCCGGTAGTCAACCATAACCAGAAGCGGAAAAAATGCTGCAACGCGGGGTGCAGATCAACCGCGCGGTGGGCGCTATGCCGATGCAGGTAGACGGTTACCGAGACGATGGTGATGTGGGTCACGACCAGCGTATAGGCCACCAGTCCAACAACGGATAAGTCTAAAAATCCGTTGTTGAGCCAATCGATAAAGGTCACTTGTCTGGGCCTCCCGTGGAGATATTGATTTTATCGGAGTACGTCGGCGCGCGATTGTGCCTACAAGCCGAGCAAAAAACCACCTTGCCAATAACCATCCGAAAGTATAAGGATCGCTGGAACTTTATGCTGCCAGAGAAAATTCCAATATGAGAACCAGAGCAAGCGCGCGACCGCATCTTGAGAAACAGGTCACCCGGTGAACCCTCCTCGAGCCAGGCGACACAAAACGCTGATATCCGCCAGCGAACTCGCTGCCGGGTTAACCCGCTTCAGGGTTCTGGATTGCAGGGCTCGGCTCGGAAATCCAGACCGCGGTCTGAAAGTTTACGCCGAAGGGCATATCCAGAACGCCTTATACGCGAGCCTCGACCAAGACTTTGCGGCCGTTCCCGGCGGTGCCGGGCGCCACCCCCTGCCGGACCCCGAGATTCTGCTGGATAAGTTACGCACCTGGGGAATCAACGACGACGATCAAATTGTGCTTTACGATGATGCCGGTGGCGCATTTGCGGCCAGGGCATGGTGGTGTATACGCTGGCTCGGCCACGAGGCGGTGGCGCTGCTCGACGGTGGCCTGGCAGCCTGGTCGCCGGAACTCACCAGGTCGGTGGTCTCTCCTGCGAAAGGCAATTTCAGCATTCGCCGGTCACTCACCAGAACCATCGATGCCGCGACCCTCGAGAGCGGTCTCGACAGTCGCGAACTCATCGACGCACGCACGCAAGCCCGGTGGGCTGGAGTGGAAGAGCCCATAGATCCGGTTGCCGGTCACATCCCGGGCGCCGTCTGCCGACCTTTCCAGGAAAACCTCGCCGCAGACGGCACCTTCAAGCCCGCCCGCGAGTTACGGAAGCGGTTCGAAGGGTTCGGCGATAACCCCGTCTGTTACTGCGGTTCGGGCGTTACGGCGGCACACAACGTTCTGGCCATGCGGATCGCCGGACTTGCCGAACCAATCCTGTATCCCGGATCGTGGAGCGAGTGGATACTGAACCCAGAGCGCCCGCGGGCTTCGCCGCAGACTCCTAATTCGCCGCAGACTCCTAATTCGCCGCAGGCGTCCAACTCGCCGCAGACTCCCAATTCGCCGCAGACTCCCAACTCGCCGCAGGCGCCCAATTCGCCGCGGGCGCGATGATCAAACCCGCGCAACTCGGCTGGCGCGACGGTCAACCGTACAGCGAAAGTTACCAGGACATCTATCACGCCGCAGACGGGCCCCGGGAGGTGGAGCGGGTTTTTATCGGTCCCGGGGGTTTACCCGAGCGTGCCCGACAACGTGATCGAATCTACGTTGGCGAGCTTGGCTTTGGTACCGGACTCAATTTCGTCATGACGGCCGAAGCCTGCCTTCGTGCAGGTTGCCGCCTGCACTTCATCAGCTTTGAAGCTGCCCCCATCACACCCCGCGAATTCACCGCGCTCGCGAACGAGCGGACGGCCGCTCAGCCCTTCTACGCTGAGCTTGCCGCGCAATATCCACCCCTGATAGAAGGTTGGCACCGACGCTACTTCGCCGAGGGTAGAATCACCCTTTCCTGCTACTGGGGGGACGCGGCCAGCGGCCTCGCGGATCTTACCGGCAGGCAACGCCGCCCCGTCGAGTTGTGGTATCTCGACGGCTTCGATCCACGCAAGAATCCGGCACTCTGGCAAGGGTCGCTGTTTGCCCAGCTCGCTTCGTTATCCGCGGCCAACGCGGGTATCGCCACCTTCAGTTCCGCCGGCCATGTTCGGCGCGCCTTGCAGGAAGCCGGTTTCACCATGCGCCGGGTAGACCAACGTCCCCACAAACGCGAGAGCCTTGCCGGTACCTTTACGGGACCGGCAAAGCTGACGATGAGCACTCCGGACCAGGTTACGATCCTGGGGGCTGGCTTGGCCGGCGCCAGCGCCGCCCGGCATCTCGCCGACCTGGGCGTCAACGTCTGTGTCCATCATTCCGCCTCGGTAGAGGCTGCGTCCGCCATCCCCACAATGGTGCTGCATGCCCGTCTGCTCGGCGATGAAAGTTCCGCCGCCGCCCTTCGCTGCCACGCGTATCTATACAGCACCGCCTATTGCCGCGACCGGCCGGGAGTAAGGATCAGCGGTGCGCTCCAGCTACCGGGACCCAATATGACCCCGGCAAAACTTGCCCTGATTGCGACCCGTTATGCCGATAGCGGCCGGTGGTTGCAGCAACTCACGGCAGTCGAAGCGTCCGACCTCGCGGGCGTGGGTGTGGTTGATACCGGGCTCTGCTTTCCCTGTTCAAGTATTGTCGACACGCCGGCGTTGTGTACTCATCTGCTCACCCATCCCAACATCGAGTTGCGGCCAACCGAGCCTCTGGATGATGCTCCCGCGTACCCCTGCGTATTGGCCTGCGGGCACCGGAGCCAATCGTTCGCCGCCGCGCGTTACCTCGAGATTGGTGCAGTACCGGGACAGCTTGATTTTGTCTCCATGGAAAACCAGCCCAGACTACC
>JAPUJX010000365.1 GCA_027295975.1 Gammaproteobacteria bacterium | reverse complement strand
TGCCTTGAACAACCTGGCCTACGTGTTGCATGCCCTGGGACAGTACGGAAAGGCCACACGGCTTTTCGAAGAGTCGCTGGACATGAACCGGGTGTTGCTGGGTAGCGTGCACCCTACTATCGCGGTGGGGCTGAACAACCTGGCGTTCATCCTTTATGAGCAGGGTGATCTCGATGACGCCAAAACGATGTTCACGCAGGCGATAACCATGCACATCGAACTCGTCGGCATGGAACATCCGGAGGTCGCAAACGCGAAGTTGAATCTGGCGATGGTGTATTACGACCTGGGGGAACTTGCGAACGCATTCGCAACCGCCGAAGAATCCCTGGTGCTTTATCGACGATTGTTTCCCGATGGGCATCCGGATTTAGCCAACGTACTGACCAATCTGGGTGGCTGGTTGGCGGAGCAGGAGGATTTCAACAACGCAGAGCCCCTACTGATCGAAGGCCTCGTCATGCGGCGACGCCTGCTGCGACCGAACCACCCGAGTATCGCTTACGGACTCATACCGCTTGCCGGTGTGTACGTGTCTAAAAAACGCTACGAGGAAGCGCGGGATATGGCGATGGAAGCTCGATCGATGTTTGCCGAGTCTTTGACGAGCGATCATTGGCGCAGCGCCTGGGCCGCGAGCATCGAGGGTGCGGCCAGGGCTGGATTAGGAGAGTTCGAGACTGCCGAGGTGCTCCTGACCGAAAGCCTGCTGACCCTGGAGGCGGCGCACGACGCCCGTCCTTTCGCCGTCGCGGCGGCACGAGGTTACGTCGAGTCGCTCTACGAAACCTTTGGTGGATTCACTGACAAGTAGCTTACGCAAGCATATTGCATGAGGGCGCCGAAAGGAGTAGATTTTTCCGGGCGAGGCTGCCTGAGCGGACAAGGCCCGGTGCCGTGGTCTAACAGGGAATTTGATTCGGTGCAGCCAGTCCGCGGCCGCGGGCACAATATATTTTTCACGACAGTGATTTCGTGACGACCATGCAGGTGCGATTCCTTTCGCGTGCGCGTACCTGGGTGACAGGGACAATGGGATACTGAGAGGAACGGGGAATGAGAGCAGGCAAGTGGCTTTTAGTGGCACAGGGCATTGCCCACGCGCTGTTGTGGGGGTTGGCGGTGGGAGCCAACGCAGACCTCGTCATCACGGACGATCCCGTATACGGCCCGGGCGCTGTTACTCAGGACACCGCAACCGGTCTCGAGTGGCTGGATCTGACCAAGTCCAGAGGATACTCCGTTGATGAGGTACTCGCCGGAGCCGGCGGGTTCGTAAACAACGGCTTTCGTGTCGCGAGCGTCGAAGAGGTAGAGGTCGTATTCCTGGCTGCCGGATGGGATGGAGTCGACCAGGTAGTGGACGGTCTCAATGACGATCTTGCGGCGGTGGTAACACTGCTCGGTCTTTTCGGACAAATGGCGGACGCCCGCCTGGTGGGGGTGCAGGGGGCTTTTGGAGAAGGCTGGGCGACCTTCGACGATACTTCCACAACCGGCGCGGTGACGCGACCATTTTACGAGGTTGTCGAGTCCGCTGAGGGAGGGCGTATCGTCTGTACCAGCGCGGCAATCCCAATCCTCGCCGAGAACGAGGGCTTCGCGAGCTGCACCGACTTCACCACCGCTGATTCGTTCAACTTCATAGGCGTATATCTCGTTCGCGAAACCGATCCGGATCCGTTTCCGCCCGCGTGGGAACCGAATCCAAATGGCACAAACTCCGGTTTTGCCTGGCTGCGAGAGCCCGGGATCGGACGACCCAAGCCCGATTCCATCGAATCGATCGATATCCCTGATGACTTCGCGGTTCGCATTACGTCGACCAACGGCGAGGGCGTGTGGACGACTACGCTGACCTTAGCCGAACCAACGGTTGATGGAATCACGGAGCTTGCGCTGTTTTGGACGACCCAGCTCCAGGAAGGTGTGGTCACCGAGACGGATCTGGTGGATCTGACCATGGTGTTACGCACACCCTCGGCACAAATTTACACGGACACCGTTTTCGTAAACGGAGTCCTGCAGAACATCGGCACCGCGTTTCGCTCGGAAGGCCCGCCGATCCGCTCGGTGCATGACGTTTATTTCCGGTTCAACCTCGACACCGAGATATTGACGGAGTTTCGAAACGTGATGGATGCTGCCCTCGCAGACTCGACCGGCACACAATACCAGGTGCAGGATGGCACCACGATCCAGGACGGCGGCCTGTTTTTTCAGCGATATCAGAACGGTGACGCGGGTGGCATCGTTCAGCAGGATGTCGAAACTCAAAGCAGTTCAGGCGGCGTTCGCAGCATTCCCGGCTGGCGGTCCACGGACCTCATCGACGTCGATTCCACGGAGTCATACCAAGCCTCGGTGTGGACCTTCGCCGAGAACGAAGGCGGTATCGGCAACATCCCGGCAATCCAGTTCTTCGGTCCCGAGGGGAGCTTCCTCGGTACCATCGGTGGTGTTGGCGGCGTGCTCGACCCGCAACCGGTCGGTGTGTGGATCCAACGATCGATCAACTTCTCACCACCGGTTGGAGCCACTCGGGCGCGCATGCTCGTTGCCCAAAACGTGCAGGAACTCGAGGGAACGGCGTCGGTACGGTTTGACGACGCGGCGTTCCTGTTGCTCGACAATCTGGGTCAACCAACCGGTTTCAACCTGATATCGAACCCATCGTACGCCAGCGTCGTTCAGGTTGTTGCGGTTATCGAGGAAGGTAACAACCAGGTTCTCGTGAACCTCGCGGAGACGCCGAGTGCACCCTTCAGTGCCGTGGCCGAGACGGTGGTTGTCGCCGCCCCCCTCGTCATCAGTTCGTGCATTGCACCAGACATTCGGTGGGGTGAACTGGCGCCGGGCGAGTTCAATCCAAGACCCCTCGTATTGTCGGAGCTATCTTTCCTGGGGTCGTGTCTCGATCTGTCGTTCCTCAATCTCGTTATGCCTGCTCATTTCAGTGCCTTACTCAACTCCGCTGGTACCCTTGAGCTCAAGATCGCCTGGGTGGACACCGAGGCGGTGTTTGAAGGCCTCATCAACCAGGAGGAGAACACCGCTGAGGTGCCGCTGTGCGCGGATGCTCCGTTTACCGTAACCGCTCCCATCGGCTCTTTTGGTGACCTGCCCGTTCCAGAAAACAACGTGCTGACGACAGCAACCGTATTCTGCAACCGTCCGAGATC
>JAPUJX010000364.1 GCA_027295975.1 Gammaproteobacteria bacterium | reverse complement strand
CGACCGTGCTCATCCGGGGTAAATCCAAAACCGTCACCCCCGATCACCGCACCGCCGTGCACCACGCTGCGAGCACCAACGGACACATCCGCACCGAGTACGACGTTCGGCATGAGCATCACGCCTTCACCAATGCGTGATCGTGCGCCGATAACCACATTGGCATAAATCCGGGCGTTGGCGCCGATTTCACAGTCAGAGGCGATAACGACACCCGGCCCGACGGCGGCGCTCGCGGCAAGGATCGCCCGTTCGTCAACTTTCGCGCTCGAGTCGAGACCTGGCGCCAGTTCCGGCACCTCAGCGAAAAGCTGGGAAATTTTTGCGAACGCCAGGTACGGATTTCCCGTGACGATGGCGTTGCCCGACCAGTGTTCGAGATTTTTTTCGTCCAGAATCACCGCACTTGCGGCAGTGTCATCCAGGTAACGTTTATACGCGGAGCTGGAAAGGTGGCTCAGCTGCCCTGGACACGCATTCTGGAGGCTGCCCAGGCCGCTGATAACCTCACGCGGATCGCCTGAAACACGTGCGTCGACATGTTTGGCGAGTTCTTCCAGGGTAAACGAAGATTCGCCCACGCTTAAGGAGCCTTTAGTTCTTGCTTTTCTGACGTTTTTCGTTGAGCTTCTCGGTGACCTTGCGTGTGATGTTGTGTTTCGGATTCACATAGAGTGTATTCCTGCGATCCACGATCAGATCGTAACCTTCCAGCTCAATGAGGTCTTTCAATACCGCATCGATTTTCGGCAGCATGACATTACCCAGTTCCTGGTTACGGTCCTGTACTGCTTTCTGCAGCTTGTTCACCATGAACTGAAGATCGATCTGCTTATCTTCGATAGCTTTTTGTGCCTTGCGTTGTTCGGCCGGGCTCATTACCTCGCCGTCTTTCTGAAGTTGCTCCGTCAACGCCTGAATCTCCTCGTTCAACGCTCTGGCCGCATCTTCTTCGCTTTTCAACTCTTCCTGCATCGTCTTCTGGAGAGCTTGTGCCTCCTCGCTCTCAATCAACGCTCGCTGGGTGTCGACCACGGCAATCTTCAACTCCGCGGATGCGGCACCCGCGACTAAGCAAAAAAGCAAAAACGACAAACTGAGTAAATTCTTGATCACAACTAAATCTCCTTAATATTATTCTGTCCCGTCGAGCACACCGATCCGGCAGGTTGAACCGGGAGGTGTTTTTTGCGAACGCATTCTACATCAGAATGTTCGACCTAACTCAAACTGAAACCTTTCTTCTTCATCGAAGGATTGGGTGTTGAACGGTTTGGCAAAACCGAACGTCATCGGTCCCATGCCGCTCAGATAGGTGACGCCGATTCCTACCGAATAACGCATGTGGTCCATGTCGAAATCGAAACAATTTGTGCTCACGCTGGGACAATTGGTATTGAAGACGTTACCTGCGTCGATGAAGAACACCGGGCGAAACTGGCGCTGATCTTCCACGAAAGGCAGGGGAAAGATGATTTCCAGGCTCGTTTCGATGAGCAGATTACCACCGAAAGGATCTCCACGCGGCGGGAAGAACCCGGGCGGGATCGGCGTCCCATCTGCATATTCGGTGGGTGGCGTGGTGCGCGGTCCAAGGGTGCTCGTCTCGAAGCCGCGAATGGAACCGAAGCCACCGGAGTAAAAGTTTTCGTAGAACGGCAAACCGGACGTACTGCCGTATCCGTCCCCAAACCCAAGCTCCGTACGTAGGCGCAACGTTAACGAGCGAGTTAGTGGGAAGTAGATCTGTCCGTCGTACACGATCTTATAAAACTGTAGATCACTCCCGGGTATGGCAATTTCGGCTGATAGCGATTGCGAGCGGCCACGTGTCGGGAACATGCCGCGGTTCAACTCCGAACTCGACCAGGACATGTTCAGCTTGTAGTTGAGCGCTTCGTTACCGTTGACGGCGAGGAATTCGGATATCTCCTGCGCCGGAAATGCGCCTTCGGTGATATCGGTGAATTCCACCAGGCCACCAAAGCTGAGGCGCTGTGTTTCGCCAATGGGTAACCCGAAGTTGAGACCGATCCCGTAAGAGTCGGTTGTATAGCGGGCGATGTTGCGCTGATCGAAGTCCAACCGGCGCACGAACATATTGTAACCGCGGCTGATACCGTCGATGGTGTAGAAGGGATTGAAGTAATTGAAGTTGACCGACTTCTGGTATTTCGAGTAACTCACCCCGAGACCGAGGCTGTTGCCGGATCCCAGAACGTTGTTTTCCTGGTAGTTCCCGCCAAGGATCAATCCGTAACCCTGGGAATAACCAAGGGTGGCGGAGATACTGCCCGAAGGTTGTTCTTCCACCTCGAACTCAACGTCGATCTGATCGTCCGTGCCGGCAACTTCCGGCAATTCGACATTTACTCCCCTGAAATATCCAAGTCGCTCCAGACGTAACTTCGACAGATCGATCTGCGCCGCGGAAGCCCAGCCACCTTCCATCTGGCGCATCTCGCGACGCATGACTTCGTCTTGCGTCACCTTGTTTCCCGAGAAAGAGATGCGTCGAACATAGGTACGTTTGTTGGCCTCAACGAAGAACTCGACATCAACCGTGCCGTTTTCACCGACCTTCGGAACGCCCGTCGCAGTTGCGAAGGTGTAGCCGGAATTACCCAGAGCCTGTTCCAAACGTTCCTCACTCGCGGTGAGCCGCGCCTGAGAGAACACCTGACCTTCGGCAACCACCAGCAGACGGTTTAAATCTTCGACTCTGACATCATTCAGATCGCCTATGATGTTGACCTTGCTCACCGTGTACTTGTCGCCTTCTTCGACATTCAACGTGATATAGACCTGGCTGCGATCCGGCGTGATGCTTACCTGGGTCGACTCGATGTCAAACTCCACGTAACCCTGGTCTTTATAATAGGACTCCAGCGTTTCGAGATCCGCGGTCAGCGCTTCTCTCGAATACTTGTCGTTGTTTCGATAGAACGACAGCAGATTGGGATGGCTCAATTCCAGCTGGTCAAGCAGATCGGCCTGTGAGAAAACCTTCGCGCCAACAATATTGATATGGCGAATTCCGGAAGTGCTGCCTTCTTCGACGTTGATCTTGATCGCTACGCGGTTACGCGGTAGTTCTTCCACTTCGGTCTCGATAGCGGCACCGTATCGCCCCTGAGAGACATATTGGCGCTCGAGTTCCAACCCAACCCGTTCCAGGGTCGCCTGCTTGAATATTTCTCCTTCGCGCAACCCTTGGTCCCCCAAACCCGCGAGCAGCGCTTCGGTTTTTATCGCCTTGTTTCCGTCGATTTCGATACTTTCGATCCACGGGCGTTCGACAACGGTAACCACCAGTACATCGCCGTCTCGAGCCATCTGGATATCGTTGAAATACCCAGACATGAACATCAGACGAATCAGCTGGCGAACCGAGATTTCATCCAGCGTATTTCCCACGTTGACAGGCAACAAGTTGAATACAGTTCCGGCGGAAACACGTTGCAATCCCTGTAGTCGGATATCCGAGACGGTAAACACGTCGGCGCTTACACCGCTTGCATACCAGACAAGCAAAACAACTAGACTACGTTTCATAAACCTTCTACCTACGTTGCGATTGCCCCGGCGTTTCCTGGATCCACGATCATGAATTTTCTCGGTGGTTCGGCATCGGAACTACAACAACCTCGATATGTCGTTGTAAATCACGAGCAGGAATATACCCACGAAAACAAACAGGCCGAACTGCGTAGCCACGGCTTGAACACGATCAGAAACCGGTTTGCGGAGGATGATCTCGGTGACGCAAAAAAGAATATGGCCACCGTCGAGTATCGGTATGGGCAACAGGTTCAGGACACCCAGCGATATGCTCAACAATGCCAGGACACCCAGAAAGACGCGCCACCCGGACCTGGCCGAGTCACCGGCAATTTTGGCAATATATATCGGTCCGCTCAGATTTTTCACCGACACCTGTCCGGTTACCATCTTCTTCACAAGGCCAAGGGTCAGCACGGTTTTATCGAGCGTCTCCTGCAGACTTCGAGGAACAGCGGCAAAAAAGCCGTAACGAATCTCGTTTGTGAACAGCGCCACTCCGAGATAACCCGCGCTGCCGCCATCGGCTGTTGCACGCGCTTCCGGAACAACGCTGACCGAGAGTTCTCGCCCATTGCGGCTCAACAACACCGAGAGACTGGTTGCCGGCGCCTGTTGGATAACCTCCACCCACTCGGCCCAGGAATCTACCGCCACACCGTCAACGGCGAGGATTTGATCCCATTGTCTAAGCCCTCCAGACTCCGCGGCGCTACCCTCGAGCACCTGCCCGAGAACGGGAGGCGCGGCAGGGCGGATACCTAGAGAACCGAGCAGATCCGGTTCGTCCGCTCCGTGATGCCAAGTCATGATCGGGACGGGAATCGATCGAATCGCTTCGCTTCCCGGCACGCGGGTAGCGAATTCAATGCTCCCGGTATCGCCGAGTCGAGCCGCAAGAGCCATCGTTACCTGTTGCCAGGTTTTAGTCGCCGTACCGTCTACCGATACGATTTCCCAGCGCTCCTCATGACCGGTACGCCCCATGGGACTATCCGCATCGATCTCACCCAACATAGGAGCAATACTGGTGGTGCCAACGACAAACAACAGCCAGTAGACCAGCGTCGCAAGCAGGAAATTTGCAACGGGACCGCCAAAGGCGATGGCAATGCGCCACCAGACACTGAGATCGGTATAGGAGACCTCTCCAGGGCGACGAACGGGCGCTTCACGCCCTGCCCCGGCGTCTTCGAGTAGATTGTCGGCGTTCACGGTACTCGACGGCGAATCTCGATCATCCAGCATCCGCACGTAGCCACCCAGCGGAATCGCGGCAATTGCGAACTCCGTACCGTGTTTGTCAAAACGAGACCAGATTGGTTTACCGAAACCGACGCTGAATCGCACTACCCGCACCCCGGACAGGCGCGCAATCACGAAATGGCCGAACTCGTGAAACGTGACGAGTACCCCGAGGGTGACGATCAGTGCGAGCGGGTACAGCAGCAATTCCATGAAAGTATCCATCAACTCCAAAGCGGCAAACCGATACCCGCGGACGTTGGGATCACGACCATTGTGCGAGTGCTCAATTTATTGAGACAACATAGGATCAGTGAGTTCACCAGCTCAATTCATTAAACGACGACGACAAACGACCACTACAAACGACCACTACAAACGCCCACCATAACCGACCGAACTGTGCGGTTTGACAACCAAATCGGCTGATCCTCTCCCGATCGGTAAGGGCAAATGATAAACGATCACCACCGTCGGAACACGGTTAGTTCCCGGCCGGATCGTGGGGAAGCCGCATTACGCCTCTAGGGAACCTCTGATCAATTATCGTTTACTCAGAGCTTCTCGCGTCTGTCAGTGCAAGGGGGCCAATCTACGATTGGCCAAAGCGCAATCAAAGATTGCGCCTCGTAGCTCCGCAGGTAATATCGAGCATATTGGCAAGGGCTGCAACGCCGCAATGACGGACACGAGAAACTCCCGCAGGGCGCGTCGTACGGCGCGCTGAGTAATCGATAATTGATCAGAGGTTCCCTAGTTACACCGAGTCGAGTATCAGGGCAAAAACAGGCAGAACG